>JAFSWZ010000010.1 GCA_017450125.1 Synergistaceae bacterium
CTTGCTTGCTTGCTTGCTTGCTTGCTTGCGCCTTTTTGTGCGTCGACACTCCTATCATCACTTCGCTTCACGACTCACACCCCCCTTGACGATTAACGGTACAGCGCGCTAGTAGTGTGCCTGTGCGTTTGCGCGGGCTTCGGTGAAACATAACGCAAGATTTTCACTGGAGGTATTGTTAATCATGAAGAAGATATTGTGCGTAATGATGCTTCTGTGTGCGACGGCATCAGGAGCATTCGGAAGCGTCGCCATAACGGCAGGGAATTTCCCTGACAAGATATTCAGGACATACATCAGCAGCACGTTCGACGTAGATTCGGACGGAGTGCTGAGCAGTACGGAGATAGCATCAGCAGATAGTATGTACATCGGCAGTAAGGGCATAACAGACCTGACGGGGATAAAACACTTTACATCCCTGCGTTACCTTTACTGCTCGAACAACGGCCTAATCAATCTTGATTTGAGCGGGTGTACTAACCTAAGAGCTTTGTTATGTTCCCTCAACAGCCTCACGAACCTTAATGTTACGGGCTGCACTAGGCTCGAAAGAATCTACGGCTGGGCCAACAGCTTGGAGAGCCTCAATGTCAGCACATGCACGGCACTCACAAGACTGTCTTGTTCCATGAACAGACTCCCAGAACTTGACGTGAGCAGCAACAGAGCATTAATGTACTTGGATTGCGCCAGAAACAACCTCAGCGTCCTCAACCTCAGGAACAATGCCGCAATCAAGGAATTAGACTGTGCTTCCAACGGCATTAGTGCTCTCGATCTTTCCAGCAATCTGGCACTTAAGGAACTCAAATGCTCTAACAATTTCCTTAGGGCTCTTGATCTGAGCCTACACACTGCATTAACCGACGCGGTAGTATCCGTGCAGAACATCAGCGGCCTTAATTCACACGCAAGAGGGGACGGGACATACTACGTTGACCTCGTTAATGACTGCGGCCTGAGCTCCGCGAACCTCAGCAGAATCATCTCCTCGAGCGTCAAAGGGTACAACACCAAGTCTGCCAACGTACTGACAGACTATGACACTGCTTCAGGGGTTGCTTCGTTCAGCGAAGAGCCCGTGAGGTTCTGCTACGACTACGATACAGGTTCAGAGCACGTAATGAGTGTAGCGTTCAACGCTTTCCCGAAAATCACGATGACTGAACTCGTGAGCGGGTATGCGAACAGAAAGTATGACTGCAGCCTCGAGGCTTCAGGTACAGGTTCGCTCAGATGGAGCATTGATGACGAGGCGAAACTTCCTGACGGTCTTAATTTCTACGGTACTCTGGGGAAAATATCCGGCACTCCGAAGGCTGAGGGAAAGTATACGTTCACGCTGACAGTCAGCAATACGCTGGGGAGCGACTCCAAGACGTTCACGCTGGAGATACTGTCGCCGTCGTCATCGCCCGAAAGCCCGATAATCACCACAACCAACGCAGATATTCCTACGGGGTACGTGAATACGTCGTACAGCTTTTATCTGAGCGCATCCCTGAAATCAGGCATCACATGGAGCATTGATGAGGGAGAAGTTCCGGGATTGACGCTCTCGTCATCAGGCAGGCTTGCGGGAAGACCGTCTCAGTCGGGCTCGTTCGACATCACGGTGAGTGTTACGGATCGTTACGGCGGGACGGACTCGCAGAAGTTCACGGTTTCGGTTCTTCCGTCGTCGGAGATTGAGGGCGGGCCTGTGATTCTGACTACGCAGGCAGAGCTTCCGGCGGCGTACGAGAGGACGAAGTACAGCTTCAAGTTCACAGCATCCGGGCAGTACTCTTCCTCGTGGTCAATAGTGAGCGGAGATATTCCGGGACTTGGGCTGTCGAGTGCTGGTTCTCTCACGGGAACGCCGGAGCGTACGGGAGAGTTTCCGTTCACGGTTCAGGCCATGATGAGGCAGACAGGAGGGACTGACACGAAGAGTTTTGTGCTCACGGTGAAGGCTGTGGCTGAGACCCCTGAGACACCTGCGCCGTCAAACCCTGTAACACCTGAGCAGTCAGGAGGGGACAGCGGAGGCGGAGGATGTGATGCTTCGGCTGAAGGAATGCTAGCGGCGGCGGTGTGCTTGCCGGGCTTGCTGGTGAAGCGGAGGAAGAGGCTGGCGGTTATGCTGGTGGTGTGTCTTGCCGTGATTGAGAACTCAGCGTGGGCAGATGTGGCGATAAATGCTACTAATTTTCCTGATGAGATATTCAAGAACTACGTTAGCAGTAATTTTGATACGAATAACGACGGAACTCTGAGCGATGCGGAGATAGCGAATATTACGAGTATTTACATGGGAAGTCTAGGAATTACCTCGTTGAAAGGGATAGAGTACTTCACCGCATTGAGGACACTGAACTTCGGCGGCAACCAGCTGGCGACGCTGGACGTGAGCCACAACACCGCCTTGACGTATCTGGTATGCGACAACAACCAGCTGACGACGCTGGACGTGAGCCGCAACACTGCCTTGAGGAGGCTGAACAGCTCTCCACAAGGGAAGAAAGGACTCATCATCTCCAACACTGGCGACTCATCATATCCCTATCAGCTCGAGTTCAGTAACTACATGAATAGCAGCCAGTTTTCGAATGTCTCAGGGGTTCAGGGAAGAGACAGCATTAGTTCTAACATCGCCACAACATACGCGGGCGGTATTGCACGTTTCGCTTCACTTCCTGCCTCTGTTAAGTACTCCTATAACACAGGATACGCTGGTTCTGGCGGCACAATGGACGTAACTATCTCGGGCAATACATCAGACACACCGACTACTCCGACAACGCCGGACACTCCAGCCCCTAATACTCCTACCACACCAACCACACCCGAATCTTCCCCGCTCTCCAGCCACAAGTACACCGTCTTCGACCTCCCCATGACGTGGACCGAAGCCAAAGCCTACTGCGAATCTCTCGGCGGACACCTCGCAACAATAACTTCTCAGGAAGAGTTCGACATTGTAGTGAGTCTGCTGTCTGCGGATGAAGACCGTCCGTACTGGCTAGGGGCATCTGACGCTGAACAGGAAGGTTCGTGGAAATGGGTAACAAGTGAAGACTTCACGTTCACCAAATGGCACACCGGCGAGCCCAACAATCAGGGCGGCGAAGAACACTACCTCATCCTCGCCAAAGACAGCGACAATTCTTGGGGCTGGAACGACGCAACCAACAGCCATAACGGCATCGACCCATCTATGTGGTCATTCATCTGCGAGTGGGAGCCGGTAGAGGCCGACTTTGCACCGATGAACTCCGAGTACCTGCGCTACCTCGAAGACCCGGAAGCGTACTTCGACGGCTCAGAGTTCTACGGCGATACCCCTGACCCTCTGGATCTCTCCCACCTCGCGGACAATCCTCCGAGAGGCACGGTAACCCCAGCGTCAGCCTTCAAGGCCTCCTCCAAGCATGACCCGCGAACGTCAGGGACTCTCCCGCAGGTCAGGAATCAGACCCCTTACGGCACATGCTGGAGCTTCGCATCACTGGGAGCTCTCGAGACTAGCTACATTGCTCAGGGCTTCGGCAGCACCGCGCCGGACACCTCAGAGCTTCATCAGGCGTGGTTCGTCTACAAGGACACCAGAGAAGGCTACTCGTACCCCCTCGACGATAAGAAGAAACCTACACTCGAGCAGGGAGGCAACAGCTCGCAGTCTATAGCCTTCCTCTCGCGCGCAGGCACTGCCTCAGAAAACGATATGCCCTACAGCCAAGCCGCAAGCATAGAGAACAATCCTCCTTCAAGGCATCCCGAAGATTACCCTAACGCTATCAGGCTCAAAGAGGCCTACAACATAGGAGCAGTGAACGCAAACAACAGGGAGGAAATCAAGAGATTAATCCAGCAGTACGGGGCAGTTACTTTTGCCTACGAGCATAAGAAGGGAGAACTTGCCGGTGCTTCGTACTACTACAATACCTCAAAGGGTTACGGGCACATGGTCGATGCTGTGGGCTGGGACGATGATTACTCCCGCACCAACTTCAAGAACACGCCCTCGTCGAACGGCGCGTGGCTTATCCGCAACAGCTGGGGCACAGGCAGCGGAGACGGCGGGTACTTCTGGATGTCCTACGAGCAGACGATAGGAGACTGTGCGGTGTTCATTGCCGCAAAAGACTCGGGCCTCACGCACAAGGGCTACGATGTCCTGACACAGGCGGGGCGCAACGATTTCCGCTGGTCAGCAAATGTCTTCAGGGCGGACGGCAAGGAAACCATCAGGGAAATAGCCTTCACCACGACAGACAACAACGTTCCCTACGAGGTCTACATCAACAAGCTGGGGAAAAACCGTCCTGTTAATCCCGGCGTGCCTAAAGAGAAAGCAGCCTCCGGGATAATGCCTTACGCCGGATACCACACGATTGAGCTGAGCACTTCAGTTGATCTTGAGAGCAACGACTATTTTGCTGTGATCCTGAAGTGCGAGAAGGGGTCTGCGTATGACTACACCAGCGCAGTGGAAGACCCCGAAACAGTGAGGGCCGCCAGCGTTAATGCCGGAGAAAGCTACTTCGCCAAAGCCTCGAGTATTCCCGGAGATGCGGACTGGAAGGACGGAGCAACGATCACTGATGACGGCAAGGGCAGGCCGTGCAACGCGTGCATCAAGGCATTCACTGTGCCGGAAGGCTACGTAGAACCTCAGCCGACACCCGACACACCTGCCCCGCAGGGCGACGAAGGCGGCGGCGGAAGCGGAGGCTGCATGACTACTTCCGGCATCGCAGGAATGGCAGCAATCGCGGTCTTGTTCCTGAAAAGCAGGATGCTTTTCACAGCACCCGGTGTCTGTTTTGTAAAGCGTTAATTTGACAGATTGTGAGTTTGGGTATAAAATTCCGGCTCAATCAATCCAGTAAACAGACTTTTCTCACACAACCCTTCAAAATACAACAGCCGGCCTCAAAAAGACCGGCTTTCGTCTTACCTTGATTACTTGTTCAGGAACGCAGTAACCTTCTCCTTCACTCTTGCACCATCAGCGAGACCTTTTATCTTAGACATGACAGCCTTCATCAGTTTGCCCATGTCCTTGACGCTCGAGGCTGAAATTTTCTCCGCAGTCTCTCTTATCAGAGAATCAAGCTCTTCGTCGCCCAGTTGTTTGGGCAGGTATGGTTCAAGCACTTTCGCTTCAGCAAGTTCTGCTTCTGCACGTTCCGTTGCCCCTCCTGCAGAATACTGCTCTGCGGCATCCTTCCTCTGCTTGATGAGCCTCTTGATGACCGCCTGAACATCCGCGTCCGTTATCTCGTAGCTCCTGCCCTTGTCGGCCTGCAGCTTCTGAAGCTCGGACTTCAGCATCCTCAGCGTCGAGAGCGTGGGTTCTTCGCGTGCTTTCATGGCCTGCGTGAGGTCATGGGTAATTGTCTCTGTCAACGACATTGTTATTTATCCTCCTTGCGGGTAACAAAAAAAGGGGAGCATCTCTCAGCCCCCCTTCAGTGAGTGTCTAGCCTATACTTCTGCGGCGCATACTCTTGCGCTTGCGGGCAGCTTCGGCGCGCTTGATCTTCTTCGCGTCGCTGGGCTTCTCGTAGTGTTCGCGCTTGCGAGCTTCTCTGAGTGTGCCTACTCTGGCAACTTCACGCCTGAATCTCTTCAGGGTATCTTCGAGCGACTCGCCGTCCTTGCGGGTTACTGTGGTCATGGTTCGTTTCCCTCCCTTCGGGTATTACCTGTACAGCTTGGCGGGAAGTTATCCCGGAGGCCATCCGAGATTGCGGCCTGCCAATAAGTGCAAATGGAGGTGGGGTACTGTCTGTCCGCCCTGTTCTCCTGTATTGATCACCATTCTCCAGCCCTTGTCTTCAAGGCCGAGAGAGCGGGCAACTTTCACTGCGCTTTCCATGAGGCTGCTCCAAACGGAGGGATCATCAACCGCCAGCGAGGAGGCGTAGTGTTGCTTGGGTATCACGAGAACGTGAACAGGAGCCTGCGGGTTAGCGTCATTGAAGGCTACAACATTGTCATCACTGTAGACGAAATCAACGGGTATTTCGCCGCCAGCTATCTTGCAGAAAATACAATCGCTCAAAATTTTTAGTGCCTCCTCTGGATTATGGAAGAATTGTATACCAGATTAAGAAACTGTACAATTCAAAGTATACTGATTCTGCGGAACAGACTAGGTAGCGTGTTACAATTTTACCACAACAAGATTCATGTGAAGGAGGAACTGTCGTTAATGAAGATAGGATTTATCGGACTTGGGATAATGGGCAAGCCTATGGCCAAGAACCTCATCAAGGCCGGACACGAGCTCACCGTGTTCAACAGGAGCAGGCCTGCGGTTGACGAGGTAGTTGCGTTCTCGCAAGGGAAGGCTAAAGCCGCAGAGACCGCCGCCGATGTCGCGAAGGGCACGGAACTCGTGCTCACGATGCTGCCGAACTCCCCGCACGTCAAAAGCGTAATGCTCACCGACAACAAGGTCGCTGACTTCATGGAGCCGGGCGCGGTGTTCGTGGACATGTCGAGTATCAACCCCATCGCCAGCAAGGAGATAGCGGAAGCCTTAGCAGCAAAAGGAATAGAGATGCTCGATGCTCCTGTGAGCGGAGGAGAACCGAAGGCCATTGACGGGACATTGAGCTTCATGGTCGGCGGCAAGAAGGAAGTCTTCGAGCGCATAAAGCCGGTGCTTGAGGCTATGGGTTCGAGCGTGGTGCTCTGCGGTGAGGTCGGGGCAGGGAACGTTACGAAGCTGTGTAATCAGGCAGTCGTTGCGGTGAACATTGCGGCGGTGAGTGAAGCTCTCATGCTCGGCAAGAAAGCGGGTGTTGACCCTGAGGCGATCTATCAGGCGATACGAGGCGGCCTTGCGGGCTCGACAGTAATGGACGCGAAAGCTCCCATGATAATGGACAGGAACTTTGTGCCGGGCTTCAGGATTGACCTGCACATCAAGGACTTGAACAACGTTTTTGACGCGGCCAAGTCTGTGGATGCTCCGATGCCTCTGACGGCTCAGGTGTTCGAGATGATGAAGATTGTCCACGCTGACGGGCACGGAAAGGACGACCACAGCGCGCTTGCGTTGTTCTACGAGAAGCTGGCGAACACAGAGATACTTCGCGGCTAGCAGATTTATTGAGGAGGGGAAAAACTTTGCGGGATTACGTGAAACTTACAGACCGCGACAACGTTGCAGTAGTAACGCACGACGTTAAAGCGGGAACGGAGATAATGCCGGGCCTTCTTCTTCTGGACGACATACCTCAGGCCCACAAATTCGCCCTCACAGACATTCCGAAGGACGGAGAGATTATCAGGTACGGCGTTGTTCTGGGCTACGCACTTGACCCGATAAAGCGCGGTGCATGGATAAACGAGCACATGTTACGTCTGCCGGTCTCTCCGTCGGTCGAGAATATGGCTTGGGGAACGAACATCCGCACGGATCTTCCTGAAGCTCCCGTCAAGACCTTCATGGGCTACAGGAATCCCGACGGCTTCTACGCAGGCACGAGGAACATTCTCGGCATTCAGACGACGGTTCAGTGTGTGCAGGGAGTGCTGAACGTCGCGGTAGAACGCATCAAGCGCGAACTTCTGCCCAAGTATCCGAACGTTGATGATGTCGTAGCGGTGAATCATGCTTACGGCTGCGGGGTAGCCATCAACGCGCCCAATGCGAAGTTCCCGATTCGTGCACTGCGCAACATAGCCAGACACCCGAACTTCGGCGGACAGTTAATGGTCGTGTCGTTAGGGTGCGAGAAGCTGACGGTTGATATGCTAGTCGGAGCTGAGAACAACACGCCGGATAACGTAGTAGTCCTTCAGGAGTGCAAGGGTTATGACGCGATGCTGAATGCCATCATGAACTTGGCCGAGAAGAAGCTGGCTGTGCTTGACCAGAGGCGGCGCGAGGAACTGCCTTTGAGCGAACTGCTTGTTGGGATGCAGTGCGGAGGAAGCGACGCGTTTTCTGGCGTGTCGGCGAATCCCAGTGCTGGCTACGCGGCAGATATGCTCGTTCAGGCGGGAGCTACTGTGATGTTCAGCGAAGTAACGGAAGTCCGGGACGGCGTGAACTTCATCGCAGAACGCTGCGTGAGTGCTGAGGTTCGGGACAGGCTGGCGGAAGAGATGCGCTGGTATGATGCGTACCTCGACGCTGGAGAAGTCGACAGGAGCGCGAACCCTGCGCCTGGCAACAAGAAGGGCGGACTGAGCAACATCGTCGAGAAGGCTATGGGCTCAATCGCGAAGAGCGGGACATCACCAATCGTTGAGGTGCTCTCGCCTGCGGAACGTCCGACGAAGCACGGAATGATTTACGCGGCCACGCCTGCCAGCGACATGGTGTGCGGGCCCTCACAGCTTGCGAGCGGCATCGGGCTTCAGGTGTTCATGACGGGCAGAGGAACTCCGTACGGGCTTGCTGCTGCGCCGGTGATTAAGGTGTGTTCGCGCAACGAGATGAAGGAGCAGTGGCCGGATGTTATCGACATCAGCGCGGGAGAGGTTGTTACCGGCACGAAGACCATTCAGGAGGTCGGGACGGAGCTGTTCAGGTTCATTGTGGATGTTGCGAGCGGAGTGAAGAAGCCGTACACGGAACAGTACGGACTGCATAACTTCCTGTGCATCTTCAACCCTGCGCCGATAACGTAAAGTATAATAATATCAATGCCCTCTTGCTGAAGAAGTAAGGGGGCATTATCCTGTCTACTGCGTTGTGTCCTTCCTGAAAGCCTTGATGCTCCGCCTTTGCTGATAACGAGCCGCAGAATCCGGGCAGAGTGTCGCAAGAACCATCTTCACCTTCTGCTTGAGCGGAAGAAACCTGTTCTTCATCGCGAGCGGAAACAGCCTCCTCATCTCAGACTTGGCAGAAAGATACTCCTCCATGTATTCCTTCTTCTGCCCCGCGCACACAATGTAGTTCAGCAGGAGAAAATTATTCGCCCATATGTGCCAGTTGAAGGCTTCGGTGATTTCCGGGCTGCTGATCGTCATGCAGTCTCTGATGTACAGGATATTCCTAAGAGCGTTCATGCCGTGCCTGACTTCCTTCACTGTACAGCCGCTGTTGGGATTGTTCAGCCTGTAGTTGTAGACGCGCCTGTGTCCCACAGCTACGCGTTCGGAATACATCGCAGACATTGTCGAGAAGTACAGCCCCTCACCGAACCACGGCACAGAGAACGACAAATTATGATTGCGTACAATCTCCATCTTGTAGCACTTGTTCCACGGGCCTACAGGAATAGACTTGTTGATGATTCCCGCTACAGCCTGCTTGTTGTCCCACACTCTGATGAAGTCTTCGTTGTTCTGGGCTCTGTCCCGAGTCGTGAAGACGCTGTCCGTCATCGACATATCTGCGTTATTATTCTCGAGGATGCCCACGAGGTATTCCACGCAGTCTGGTTCAAGCCAGTCGTCCCCGTCGGCAAACATAAGGTAATACCCCGACGCGACATCCAGCCCGGCGTTGCGTGCGGAACATGTGCCGCCGTTCTCTTTGTGAATCACCCGCACTCTTGCGTCCTTAGCGGAATACTCGTCCGCGATAGCCCCGCTGTTGTCCGGCGAGCCGTCATCGACAAGGATGACCTCTAGGTTGTTGTATGTCTGGCTGATGATGGAGTCAATTAACTTTGGCAGGAATGCTTCTGACCTGAACAATGGAACGATGAGAGAGACTTTCTTCATTTCGATTCCCCCTGATAAACAATGTACTTGACATGTAAGTAATTATACGGTAGGGGGGGGGGGCTTTGTCAAGAGAAAAGTATATCCCCCTTCCGTTCGTTGAAAGGGGATGGTGTGTGAGCTACTGCTGGTCTTCCGTTATACTCCTGATGACTGGGATCTGTACTCCCTCAGGGATTTCTTCTTCGTCGTCAAAACTTATCGTGGGGTCATTCTTGGCCGCCTCTCTGGCCTTCTTTGCCCATTCGTCGGCTTTGGCTTCATTGTAGACAGGATAGCTGCTGTTTCTGTAGATTCTGCTCAGAACTTCCATCCCGAAAGCATCTCCCTGCTCCGCCGCCTTCGTCGCAAGCTCGATCGTCTGGTTCAGCGTCTCAGTGTCCTTGATGCTGTGCGTCATCCAGTCTGCCTTCTGAGCCTGAGCTCTGGCATATCCCGCGTCAGAGGCTTTGTCCAGCCATATGAATGACTCGTCGTGCTCGTTCAGATACCAGAAGTCAAGCTGGCTCAACATGTACTGCGCCGGTGCGTAATCTTTGTATGCGGCTCTCCTGAGCCAGTAAGCCGCTTGGTGAAGGTTGACGTTAATGTTGAAGACCCTTGCGTACACATCTGCATCATCGTACTCCGAAACCCCTTCGAATCTGACAGCAGAGAACATCGTGAAGAACAGAACTCCGAGCTCGTACTGGGCTTTAGGGTCGCCTTCAAGGTCGGGGCTGTCCTTGTCCATTGCGCGGGCAAAAAGATTCTCGACTGCCTCGAGGTTTATGCTCGCCGGGACTTCGGCGTACATTTCGCGCGTAAACCCGAATGACGCAGAACTCATCAGCACCGCAAGAACTGCCGCCGCGAGAAAAATACTGTGTCTCCTCATTGCCGCCGCCTCCTACTGCAGAAGCCACACTGTCATAGTGTTGCCGTCTTTCACAAGAACCGTGTTGCGGGGATATGCCGCCTTGCCGTCGCCCTTTTTGGCCTTGCGTAACGCCGTGAGCTTGCCGTCCTTCAGATTGATTTTGTAGTTGTAGCCGGGATTACTCCAGAGATGCACAACCTCTACCCAGTCGGGGACTGTGAACTGCAGGGGCATCTGGTCATGCAGAGTCATCGGTCGCTCATTCGGGAGCTTGCCTTTCGTGCTGATGATAGGGTCTGCTTCCTCGCCGTTTCTGTCCTCAACCGTAAGTGTGAGCGTAGTGCCGTCATCCTCCCACTTGGTAACTCTGTACTTCGCGTCAGGATGCCAGTAATCCGAAGCAGCAGGCGTTTCCTTCTTCTGGTTATCGTTGCCTCCCTGCTCTCTGTTTTCGTCCTTCATCTTCTGGATTATCATCCCGTTGCCGTCAATCGTCTTGCCTTCCGTGCCGTTCCTCAGCGTATCATCAATCGGCGATGGCTTTACTGCTTCCCTCTCCTCAGCGTACAGCACACCGCAGAACACAGCCGCACACAGCACAGCCGCCAACAACACCGCAAACTTCTTCATGAACACTGCCTCCTTACGGTTAAAATTCTGGGTATTATACAGCCCCTCCCTGTTCTGAACAAGAAGGGGCATAAGTTACTTGCGGTTAGCTTCCAGCCAGTCCTCGAGGATGATTACCGCCGCAACCTTGTCGACTTTCTTTCGCCGGCCTCTGCGCGACACATCAGCTTCAAGCATCGCCCTCTGCGCTATCACCGTCGTGAACCTCTCGTCCCACAACGTGAACTCACGCTCCGGGTACTTGGCCGACAACTCTGCGACAATCCCGCGCACCCTCTCTGCGGCCTCGCTGGGTTTGCCGTCAGTGCGTGAAGGAAGCCCGACAACAATAATCTTCGGGTCATACTTCGTGAGTGCCTCGTCAAAATCCTCAAACCACGTCTCAGCGTTCCACACGCCGAGTCCCTGCGCGATTATCCCCGACGTGTCAGAGACTGCCGCACCGATTCTCACAGTGCCGATGTCAAGGGCTAATACTCTGCTCACTCGTCTCTGTCCTTGCCGAATACTTGCTCCTTCAGCCTGCGTCCTGTCGGTGTAGCCGCGAGTCCTCCTCCTGCTGTCTCCTTCAGGGCAGGGCTCAGAGCGTCGCCGACGTTCCGCATCGCAACTATGCACTCATCGACGGGAATATACGCCTTTATCCCGGCAAGTGCCATGTCAGCCGACGAGAACGCTATCATCACGCCGGAAACATTGCGCTTTATGCACGGAATCTCCACTAACCCCGCAACAGGGTCGCACACAAGCCCGAGCTGGTTCGCAATCGCAATCGCACAAGCATCCGCACACTGTGCAGGTGTTCCGCCCATCAGCTCAACGAGTGAGGCCGCCGCCATTCCTGAGGCACTCCCGCACTCAGCCTGGCATCCTCCCTGCGCTCCGGCAATGCTCGCGTTCTTCGCAATCACTATCCCGAACGCTCCGGCCGTGAACATCGACATGACTATATCGCGCTTCTCTGCTCTGCCCTCGTCGAACAGAGACACAAGACAGCCCGGCATTATCCCGCAGCTTCCTGCAGTCGGTGTAGCGACAATCTTTCCCATCGAGGCATTGTAGCCAGCGACAGCAAGAGCCATCGACATTGCTTTAGTCATGAACTTTCCTGAGAGGCCGCCCGTCTCCGCGTAGTTCTTCATCTTGAAGCCCTCGCCGCCGGTTAAGCCTGACATTGAGCGGACGTGCTCGTCCTGCCCTGCCCTGACTGCCTCGCACATAACGTCAAAGCTCTTCTCCATACGCGCGAATATCTCTTCCGCCGAAACGTCCATAGCCTTCGACTGGTCAGCTAACACAAGCTCGCTGATTTTGCCGCTCCCTGCCGCATCCACAAGCTCACTGATTGTGTCATACTTAAGCAGCATTCTTCGCACCCCCTAGATTGCACGGATAAGCAGCGAGTTGATGACGTTGCTCAAGCCCCGCAGGTCTTCAGTCATTCCGGGCTCGGGCTGGCCGTCAATCTCTATCGTCATGAGTGCTTCGCCCCCGCGTTCCTTGCGCGACAAGTGGAAGTTGGAGATGTTCACGTGAGAGTACTTCAGCCTCATCAACGCCGTGACGTCCGCAATTACGCCCGGCCTGTCCCAGTGGAGCACAAGAATCGTGTTGTTCTCGCCGGTGAAGTCTACGCGCATTCCGTTCACGAGGTCAACGCGGATATTTCCGCCGCCGATGCTCGCACCCTCGACCGTGCCTTCCGTGCCGTCCTCTAACGTGAAGTGAATCCGTGCAGTGTTGGGGTGTGCTCCGGGAATGTCCTGCTCGATGAAGCGGTAGTCTATGCCTTCGTTCTTCGCGATGTCCAGTGCGTCGCGAATCTCATCGCTGTAGCTGTGGTAGCCCATCACTCCGGCCAAGAGCGCGCGGTCTGTCCCGTGCCCCCTGTAAGTTCGCGCGAACGAGCCCGATAATGTTATGTCGAGCGTCTTGGGCTTCTTGCCGTCCATGACCTTATTTGCGACACGGCCAAGTCGTACCGCACCGGCAGTGTGAGAACTTGAGGGGCCAATCATTACCGGCCCTATGATGTCAAAAACGTTCATGCCTTAATCCACTTGTTATAGATTGCGTCAACGACAGTGCCGATTGCGTTGTCGCCTGAAACGTTGCACGCCGTCCCGAAGGAGTCCTGTGTAATGTACAATGCTACCATGATTGCACATATCGGCCCGTTGGGGTCTCCTGCTTCGGGCCCGAAAATCATATACAGGAAGGGAAGCGCAGTCATTATCGAGCCGCCGGGAGCTCCGGGAGAAGCTACCATAGCAACGCCGAGCGTCATGATGAACGGTATAACCGTCGCCAGGCTGATGGGAAGCTGGTTCATCATGCAGACCGCCGTAGCACAAGCCGTAATCGTAATCATCGACCCGCACATGTGAATGTTTGCGCAAAGAGGTACGACGAAGTTGCGGATCTCCGCGCTGATGCCGTCATGCTCCGCGCACTTGAGGTTGACGGGGATTGTTGCGGCTGAAGACTGCGTACCGAGTGCCGTCGCGTAGCCGGGTATCTGGTTGATGATGAGCTTGATGGGGTTCTTGCCGCTGACTGCTCCGGCGATGAAGAACTGTATAACGATGTAGCACAGGTGCATTGCGATAACGACAAGGAACACCTTCCAGAGGATGCCCAGAATCGTGAAGGTCTTGCCTGAGTACGTCATGTCAACGAACGTCCCGCAGATGTACAGCGGAAGGAACGGGACGATTACGTTATTGAGCACCTTGTCAATGATGCCGGAAAAGTCCTTCATGCCGTTGTAGAGAGACATGCCGATTTCTTTGCCCTTCATTGCGGAGAGGCACAGGCCGAGCATGAATGCCATCACGACCGCCGACAGCGTATCGAGGAGCGGAGGAATAGCGAGCGAGAAGTACGAGGCTACAGACTTGTCCGCTGTCTCCTGAATCTTGGCCAGAGCGTCGGGGCTCATGAAGCTCGGGAAGAGTGTATCGGAGATAACGAATGACGCGCTGCCTGCGATGAGGGTTGAGCCGTAAGCGAGAATAACTGTGATGATGAGGAGTTTGCCTGCGCCCTGCGAGAGGTCAGCAATGCCCATCGTAACGTACGCAAGTATCATCAGCGGGATGACGAACTTCAGGAACGTGCTGAAGATTCCTGATGCGGTTACGACCGTACGGCAGACCCACAAGGGCATGTACAGGCCGATGAGGATGCCGACAATAATAGCGATGATGAGTTTCGGGACGAGTCCCATTTTCATGATGAATTTACCCCCTTGATAAATTGTATTGGAATGCAGAAAGTATATCGCAATAAAGTTAGTTGTGAACAGGCCGGAATGAAGTCTAAATTGTTGCAAGAGTGTAAATATACCGCCGAAGCCTCTTGCTGACTCCGGCGGGTAGTAGTTATTTCACCTGCTGTGAGAGAATCTCCCTCATCTTCGCAAGTGCTTCCTCAAGTTTCGCGCCGTCCTTGCCGCCTCCCTGCGCAAGGTTCTTCCTGCCGCCGCCCTTGCCTCCGAGAACAGCACACGCTTCCTTCACCAGTGCTCCGGCATTCACACCGAGACTTACCGCCTTATCATCTGCCATCACAACGAGCTGACATGCTCCGTCATCACTTGGCGACGCAAGAATCACTACGCTGCCTTCCTGCCTGGCTTTTGCCTTGTCGCCGATGTCCCTCAGCATGTTTGCCGGAATGTTCGGGAATCTTCCCGTATGCACAAGAACCCCGCCCGTCTCCTCGCGCTCAAAGAAACGTTCTGCGTTCTCGGTGAGTTCCCTCAGCTTCACGGCCTGAATCTCACTCCGTACAGTCTTAAGCTCGTCAACAAGTGCCTTCGCCTTGTCCACAAGTCCGTCCTCGTCAGTCGCGAGCAGTGCGGTCATCGATGCCCTCAGCGCAAACAGCTTCTGCATAATCGTAAGCACGTTCATTCCCGTAACAGCAAGAATGCGCCGTGTGCCTGAGCCTATGCTCTCCTCACGCAGAATCTTGAAGCTCCCGATGTCGCCCGTCCTCTTCACGTGAAGTCCTCCGCACAACTCCATCGAGAAGCCCGGAACATCAACCACTCTCACGACATCACCGTATTTCTCGTCAAAGAGTGCCTTAGCTCCGAGTGCCTGTGCCTCGTCCTTGCTGTGCTCGGAGATGTTCACCTCAACGTTCGCAAGAATCTCGGTGTTGATGATGCGTTCTGCCTCCGCTATCTCCTCGTCCGTTACAGCAGAATGATGCGTGAAGTCAAACCGCAGGAACTCGTCAGTTACAAGCGAGCCCGCCTGCCTCACGTGTCGGCCAAGTACGCGCCCTAATGCCTCGTGCAGAAGGTGCGTTGCCGTGTGGTTGCGGCGGATTGATGCCCTGCGTTCGTCATTGACCGTGCAGACTGCCTCGTCGCCCACGTTTATAGTTCCTTCACCTTTAACCGTGTGGACGATGACTTTGCCGTGAGGTACTGTGTTGATGACGCTGAAAGTCTGTCCGTTCACCGTGATAGTTCCTGTGTCGCCGACCTCTCCGCCGCGTTCTGCGTAGAAGGGCGTAACGTCAAGCACTATCTCGAACTCCGGCGTGTCCTTGACGGTGTCAGTCCTGCCTTCGGGCGTGATGAGCGCAATAACGTTCCCCGTACCTGTGTGCGTCTCGTAGCCCGTGAAGCGTGTTGCTCCGTACTCGTTCTCGAGCTCCGTGTACACGTCTCCGGCAAGCGCGCTCCTCTTCTGCTTGCTCGAAGCCCGGGCACGTTCACGCTGTCCCGTCATCTCGCGGGTGAAACCTTCCTCGTCAAGGGTGAAGCCCTGCTCACCGGCCATTTCGCGCGTAAGTTCCGGCGGGAAACCGTAAGTGTCATAGAGCGTGAATATAACATCGCCGGGAATCTCCGTTATGCCCTTCGCTTTAAGGGCGGCTGTCTCCTCGTCGAATAGCTCCGTGCCCTGACGTAACGTCTTGTTGAACTTCTCCTCCTCGAGGCTGATTATCTGCTCGATTACGGGACGCTGTGTGATTAATTCGCGGTACGGGTCTCCCATTATGCCGATGAGGATAGGCAGGTACTCATTCAGGAACATTCCTTCAAAGCCTAATAGTTTCCCGAAACGTACAGCCCTGCGCAATAACCTTCTCAGCACGTAGCCCGGCCCGTCGTTGCTCGGCAGAACTCCGTCCGCAAGCATGAAGGCAACACTCCTCACGTGGTCGGCAATCACCCTCACAGCCATATCATCGCGCGCGTTCTGTCCGTAGGTTATTCCGGCCTTCCTGCACGTGTGCTCAATCAGAGGAGTGAACAAATCCGTTTCGTAGTCCGTATCTACTCCCTGAACGACTGACGCAAGACGCTCTAAGCCCATTCCCGTATCAATATTCTTGTGGGGCAGAAGGGGAAGGCTTCCGTCCTTCTGGCGGTCGAACTGCGTGAAAACGAGATTCCAGATTTCCATGTAGCGGTCGCAGTCGCACCCGACTCCGCACGTGGGCTTTCCGCATGAATACTTTTCGCCTCTGTCGTAGTAGATTTCACTGCACGGCCCGCAAGGTCCTGTGTCTCCCATGAACCAATAGTTGTCGTCCTGCCCGAAGCGGTAAATCTTTTCCGCAGGGAGGAACTTCCTCCAGACCTCGAAGGCTTCGTCGTCGTCCGTGTAGATTGTCGCGTACAGCCTCTCAGGTTCGAGCCCGACACGTTCGGTGAGGAACTCCCACGCCCACGAGATTGCTTCCTGCTTGAAGTAGCTACCCCACGTGAAGTTCCCCAGCATCTCAAAGAACGTGTGATGACGGGCTGTGCGTCCTACGTTCTCGATGTCATTGGTGCGCACACATTTCTGCGATGTAACTACGCGGGGATATTCGGGGTCTTTTATGCCGAGATAGTAGGGCTTGAGGGGAACCATTCCAGCAATCGTGAACAGAAGCGACGGATCTTCAGGCACGAGCGAGAAGCTGGGAAGATGCTTTGCGCCTTTCTCCTCCCAGAATGAGACGAACATTTCACGGAGTTCTTTTGCGGTACGGTACTTCATGCCTTCACCTCTCCTTTCGTGAGCTTGTCGATGAACGGCTTAACGAGGTCAACAGGAATCGGGAAGAACGTTGTTGTGTTGCGCTCGCCGGAAATTTCCCTGATGGTCTGCAGGTAACGCAGCTGAAGGGTTACCGGTGAGGCCTCCATCTTGCGCGCAGCCTCTGAGAGTTTCTCCGCCGCCTGAAGTTCGCCTTCCGCAGCAATAATCTTCGCACGGCGTTCACGCTCTGCCTCTGCCTGACGTGCCATCGCGCGCTTCATTCCTTCGGGAAGTTCAAGCTCCTTCACCTCGACTGCACTGACCTTGATTCCCCACGGGTCTGTTCTCTCGTCAATAATCTTCTGGAGCTCCTGGTTAATCTTCTCGCGCGAAGACAGAACTTCATCGAGCTCAACGCTTCCGACGACAGAACGCAATGTAGTCTGTGCGAGCTGGCTTGTTGCTACAACGTAATTTTCTACCTCAACGACTGACTTTGACGGCTCAAGAACGCGGAAGTACACGACAGCATTAACCTTGATGGCTACGTTGTCCTTCGTGATGACTTCCTGAACCGGCACGTCGAGCGTCAGAATCCTCAAGTCAACCGTTACCGCGCGGTCAAGGAACGGAAGGATGAACACGATGCCGGGCCCTCTGCTCCCTACAAGCCGGCCAAGACGGAACAGCACCAGCCTGCGGTACTCAGGGACGACTCTTACTGCCATTGAGAGCACGATAAGCAGGAAGAACAGCACTACCGCCGAACTTCCCAGCCACGAAATTACTGCGCCGATGTCGAAATCAAGCGTACGAATTACCATTAACTATCACCTCATCATTGATTTTCTCTATTACTACCATTGCACAGGCATAATCCCCCTCGTGGGAGATTGACACAAAAATTTGCGCATTATTCTCAGGGTAACGCGCCGCCAAATCTCCCGACAGCTTCACCGCCGGAGCACCGTCCAAATCGTGAACAAGCTCGAAGTTACGGCTGAACATCACGGCACTTAACGTGAAGCCTGATGCCTTGATGAACGCCTCGCGAGCCGCAAAACACGCCGCGTAGCTCCCGAAACGCCCTGCACCCTTAGATTCTGCATAAGCGATTTCTTCTGCACTGAAGAGCTCATCGCGGAAGTAGTCAGACGCTAATGCTTCTTCAACCCGCGAGATACTGCACAAGTCTACGCCTATACCAGCAATCATTTGAACAGTCCCTTGAACTTGCTGAACAGGTTTTCGTTCACCGGCGTGCCCATCTCCTCAGCGAGTGCCTCGATTAGTTCCTTCTGCTTGCCGCTGACTTCCTTCGGGATGTCGATGTTCACGTGAACGTGCAGGTCTCCTCTGTAGGACGACTTCAGGCGCGGCATACCTCTGCCCTTGAGCTTGATGACCTGCCCGTGCTGTGTTCCTGCAGGAATGCTGAACTTCTCCGTTGTGCCGTCAACACCGCTTATCTCCGCATCAGTGCCCAAGACTGCCTGCGGGTAGTTGATGGCTATCACGGTGTGAAGGTTGTCGCCGTCGCGCTCGAACCTCCTGTCGGGCTCGATGTCTATCGTGAGGTACAAGTCTCCGGCCGGGCCGCCGTTGTAGCCTTCGCCGCCTGCCCCCTGAATCACGTACTGATGTCCGCTGAACACTCCGGGATGAATCTTCATGCTGTGGGTCTGCTTAGTGCGGATTCGGCCTGTGCCTCCGCATTCGCCGCACTTTTCGCGGATGAATTTTCCTGTCCCTTTGCAGTCCGGGCACGGCGAAGCACTCTCGAACTTCATGTAGCCGTTCTGGTGCACAGTTACGACGCGTCCGCTCCCATGACAGCGGGGGCACTTCTCGGGCTTAGTGCCGGATTTCGCGCCCGTGCCATGACAGTGCGAACATTCCTCGTCCCTCGTGAACTCAATCTCGCGCGTCGTCCCGTTGAACGCCTCAAGAAGAGTGATGTGGATGATCTGCTCCTCGTCTCTTCCGCGCCTGCTTCTGCGTGAACTTCCCCCGCCTCCTCCGCCGAACATCTGCGAGAACATGTCGCCGAACAAGTCTCCCAAGTCCACCGTCGTGAACCCTCCGCCAGCGAACCCTCCGCCGAACGGGTCTGCGCTCGGGCTGGTCGAGCCGGTGCGGTCGTAATGCGCGCGCTTTTCCGGGTCGCTGAGGACGGTATAGGCCGCGTTGATGCGCTTGAACTTCTCCTCTATGTCCTTGTCGCCCGGGTGTGCATCGGGGTGAAACTGTTTCACAAGACTTCGGTACGCCTTCTTGATGTCCGCCTGTGATGCGTCTCTGGGAACTCCTAGTATCTCGTATAAGTCATCCAAACGTTACAGCACCTCCCTAAAAAATTACCCCTCCCGCCGATTCAGAGAGGGGTTTCACTCTACACTTCTTCCGCGATGAACTAGCGGGTTGTACGTCTTCTCTGCTGTTGCTGTGTCGTCCTTGCGGGTGTCTCCAGCCTCCTCTTGAGGTCCTGTGCGGGCTTGTAGTCCGGGTTGATGGCGAGCGCACGGTCTGCCCACGTTACGGCCTCGTCTCTCCTTCCGCGCAGTCTCTCCGCGCTGAGGCCTGCCCAGTATGCCGCGAGGTAGTTCGCTGTGGGTTCGGCTTCGTAGGCGGCGGTGTAGCTCTCGAGTGCCTGAGTTACCCTGTTGGAGCTGTAGCGCGTGTAGGCCTCTCTCTGCAGCGTAATGAGTTCCCTGCGTTTTGCGGCGGGTATCGGGTACGTGAGGATCATTGCGGCTTCCGTCGAGTTGTTGGGGTCGAAGGCAGGAAGTTCCTTGATGAGGGTCTCCATCTCCGCGACTTCGGCAGCTTTGCGCGATGCTTCGGTTTCCTTGTTGACGAGGGCAACTTCACGCGCCGTCAAGGCCGATGTGTTCTCCTCAAGCTCGGCGTTCTTCTTCGTGAGCTCGGCTTCTCTGGCTGTGAGGGCTGATTCCTTCTCCGCAAGCTGTGCCTCATGGTCAGAAGCCTGTTTCGTCGCCTCCGCAAGCTTCTGCTCCTGCTCGGCGGCTGATGCTTCACGCCCGGCTACTGCCTCTTCACGCCCGGCTAGCTCTGCCTGCTTGGCGTTGAGTTCTTCCTCGAGGGCGTTGAGCCTGCTGGTGGTGTCCTCGCGTTCTGTCAGGGATGCTTCGCGCTTAACGAGGTCTGCTTCACGGGCGGTGAGCTGGTCGGCGGCTTCCTTCGCGGAGATTTTGGCGTTGAGGTCGTTCTCGCGGCCTGCAAGGTCTGCCTCACGCTTGGCCAGCTCCGCTTCTCTTCCGGCTAAGGCTGATGATGCCTCCGTGAATTTCTGGCTTTCCTGCGCAAACACTGCCTCACGCCACGCGACTGCTCTTTCACGCTCCATGAGGGCAGTCTCACGCTGGGCTAACTGGCTCTCGCGCCCGGTAAGGACGGCACCTGCCGCGTTGTTCTCGATGGTCTTCTTGGCGAGTACTGCGGCTTTGGGGGCAAAGTCCTGCTCCTGCTGCGCCAGTTCGGCCGCACGTTCCTCGAGCCGGGCAGCTAACGCATCGAGCTCGGCGGCTCTTGCTTCGAGGGCAGCTTCACGCTGTGCGAGTTCGTCAGGAGCTTCGGCCTCCGTAGCTTCTGCGACTTCTGCGGCAGCTTCAGGTTCGGCGGGTACGGCTTCGGGTTCATCTGCCAGCGCGGGCACGCACAATGACATGACCAGCAGCATTAGCAGTGCTGTTCTCCTCATCATAAACAATATCCTCCCTGTGTGAAAAAATTTGTGTGTGAGTAATTCTATAATAATCACTAGTTTTTCACAAACAAGCCGTGTTGATAGCGTGTATAATACTCTCTACCCCAAACCCAAATTTTCAGCGAGAGGAGAAATTGTGTACCATGTTCAAGCCTCACGGTATAGTTATCCCTGTCGTAACTCCTTTTGACGAGAGCGGCAAGTTCTTGGAGGACGAGTACAAGAGACTCCTTCAGTACTTCATCGACAACGGCATTCACGGAGTGTTCCCGTTCGGCACAAGCGGAGAGTTCTACGCGTTCGACAACGGCTTCTACCGCCACGTCCTCGAGGTTACGTGCGAATACGCGCGCGGAAAGATGGACATTTACGCTGGAGCGAACCACATCACGCCTAAGGGAGCAATTGAGCTGGCCAAGATAGCCGAAGAAGTGAAGGTTGATGCTCTGAGCGTCTTAACGCCGATGTTCGTGAGCCAGACACAGGCCGAGCTTGAGATCTACTACCGCAAGATAGCCGACGCAACGAGCCTTCCCATCGTCATCTACAACAACAAGCCCAAGACGAACGTAACGGTTGCCCCCGAGACGATCCAGAAGCTGGCGAAGGTGAAGAACATCATTGCGGTGAAGGACTCTACCGGCGACATGACGAACAGCGAGGAGTACATCAGGCTTACGCGGGACAACCCGGAGTTCTGCGTACTGATGGGCAGGGACACGCTGATTTACGCGGCCCTGTGGTACGGTGCGGCGGGAGCAATAACTTCGTGCGGTAATGCTGCTCCGAGAATCGCCGTAGACATCTACGAGAACTTCATCAACAAGAACTACGAGGCGGCACTTGAGGCACAGTTCAAGCTGAGCGAGTTCAGGATTGCGACGAACATGGGTAGCTTCCCTGTGGCCATCAAGGAAGCACTGAACATGTTAGGCTTCAACGTCGGGAAGTGTGCGGAGCCTATCCAGCCTCTTACGCCGGAACAGCACGCGAAGCTAGAGGTTGTGCTGAAGAATATCGGCCTGCTGAAGTAGGAACGTTAAGCCCCCTCGACTGTGAGGGGGTAATCATTATGACCCTCTACACAATAGGCTTCACCAAGAAATCAGCAGAACAGTTTTTTGAGCTTTTGAGATGCTGCAAAATTCAGGTGGTGGTAGATGTTCGCCTGAAGAACACATCCAGCTTAAACGTTTTCACGATAAAGAGAGACCTTCCCTATTTTCTGGAGAAGATATGTACATGCACATACGAGCACTGTGCTAACTATGCACCTACGAAGGAACTCCTCACCTCTTGGAGGAAGAAGCTCATAACATGGGAGGAGTACGAGGAGCAGTACAAAGCCCTGATGCTCGAGCGTGAGGCTGTGAGGGACTTCGTCGTGAGGTTCGACGGCATCTACGATTGTATGTGCCTGCTATGCTCCGAATCTACACCTGAACACTGCCACCGAAGACTTTTCGCCGAGATGATTGCCGAGCAGCTGCCCGATACGGAGATAATCCACCTGTGAAGATTGACGCAGTGATTCTGGCCAAGTCCACGATGTGGGGGGAAGTTCTGCGTTGCGGGAATAGACGTTCACTCGGGAATGTGGGTGCGGTTCGTGGGTTACGGAGACGGCGACCCTCTCGACGACTCGCAGATGATGTTCATCAACGACGGCGGAAGCTGCCAGCCCCTCGACCTCGCGCGGGTACGTGTCGCAAAACGTTTCCCCCGCAAAAATCACGTTGAGGACTGCATGATAGAGCGCGATGCGTGGCTGAAACTTGGCCGCCTCACCGTCGCGGAAGTCCTGCTCTGCCACCCCGACGAATCCTACAGGTACATTTTCGGCAATGGAGGGGAGTACGTTACGGATGAAGAGATGAGCGAACTCCGGCACAGGTACTCGCTTATCCTCATCAGGGCGGACAACCTCACGCTTAACGTTGAGCGCAACCATGAAGGCAAACTTCGGAGCAGGGCATCATTCATCCACAACGGCAGAGAGTACACACACATACGCGTAACCGACCCTGAGTACGAAGCCCGCGCGGTGAACATAGGCACGGCGTATCTGGTTATGAGTATGCCCGCAAAACCCTTCAACGGACGCTACTACAAGCTCATCGCAAAGATTCTCCATGCGAAGCAATAAACCCTCCGGCCAAGAGACCAGAGGGCACTAATTACTTCACTCAACTAGCTTGCTGCGTTTGCTCCGGGAATCTTGTTCAGCTCGCAGTACAGGCACTTTTCGCCGACATGGTGCATGTTACCGCAAACAGGACACTTCACCATGTTATCGCTCTCGCTTTCGTACATGTATATTCCCCTGCACGAGGGGCACACGTACAGATCTGCGTGCATCCTGCTGTGCGACAATGAGCTTCCCATTGCGTAACCCTTCTTCTTCGCCTCAAGAGGAACATTGCACACGGGGCACATCTTCACTTCATTCATGCTCTCTCACCTCCCTAGCTTATCCACGCCGTCAGAGCCGGGAACATCGTGAACGCAAAGCACATCAGGATAAACAGTATCAACGGCACCCACAGCTTCCTGCTGATCTCGCCTACCGACAGCTTCGAGATAGGAAGCATCGTGAACAGCGCAAGCCCTACAGGAGGAGTTACGAGGCCGATGCTCTGTATGCCGACCATTCCGACGAGAAGATGATACGGCTCAACCCCGAGCTTGAACGCCACAGGCAGGACTATCGGAACGAGCATATAGCAAGCAGTCCCCGAGTCCATGAACATCCCCAGCACGAACAATGCCATCATTATCATGAACGTTACGAGCTGTGCACCCGCACCCGATTTCTCGATTAAGCCCGCAATAACTGTAGCGGCATTCAGAGCCTCGAGGCAGGAGCTCAGGATGTTAGCTGCAAACAGCACAACAAGCAGAGGCACAGCAACTTCTAGGCCCTCTTTTATCGTGTCAATGCACTGCTTCCACGTCAGAGTCTTGTAGATCATAACGCTGACTATTGCTCCGTAAACTACACTGACAACCGCCGCCTGAGCTACTGTGAACAGTCCGCTGAAGATTCCTCCGAGAATGATTAACGGCGAGAGCAGAGCCCAGATTCCGTCGGAAAAGACTTTTCCGAAGCCCATAGCACGGATCTTATTGTGGTGCGACATAATGACTTCGGGATTTCCGTTGCCGTTGATCAGGCAGTACAGGTACGCGTAGACTATCAGCATGAGACCGATTGCTACTCCGAGAACCGCTCCGCCATAATATCCAGTAGTGAGATCCAAATCTGCGAGGCCTATAACGACAGTCAGAGGCGTGCTCGGAGGAATCAGGAAGCCCAAGACTCCCGAACACATCAGGATAGACGTGCAGAAAGCGTTATCGTAGCCCATCTCGATTAGCAGAGGGAGGCACATTCCGCCGACTGCCGCAGTAACAGCCGTAGCACTGCCCGAAATAGAGCTGTAGAACATTGCGGTTAAGATACACACTATCGGCATGAACCCCGTCTTTGCTCCCAAGAAGTAATTGAACACGTCGTAGATTTTCTCGGTGAGCTTCCCGCTGGACATTACCTGCCCCGCAATGATGAACAGCACAATAGGGACTCCCGTAGCGTTCATAGTCTTGGCCACAGACCAGCCCGCGAACTGCACGAAAGAAATCAGGTCAGGGAACAGAGGCAGTGCTGAAGAAAGCACCATGCTGAAGAATATCGGCAGGCCGAGAGCAAGCATCAGGAAGAACAGGACGATAAATACAGTTACGAGCATAAACTATTCCCCCTTCCTGGCAGAAAAAATGTCCCGCACAAGATAGAGCAGGGACACAGGATATACGACGAGCGAGAGGACATAAAGCACGCCGTTCCACTTGTTGTCCATTGAAGCGGACGAGAACGAATCATCAGCAAGATACTTCTTAAAGCCGATAATCAGTGCAGCTTCAAGCAGCACATACCCGACGAGCATAAGTATCTGGTTCAGCTTCGTTAATGTCTTCTGGAGGGATTCCGGGTAAAGCAGCACAAAGGAGTCTATCGCCATGAATAACCCTTTCCGCGCGCAGAATATCACGCCGATCAAGCACACTATTCCGTAGAGCCTCACAGCCCATATGCTGCCGTTCACGCCCGGAATAATGTCGACAAGCGTCGCAAGGCATATCAGCATGAAGATGAAGAATATTATGTTCAGCTCAAAGCCGCCGCTTTTATTGTCGCTCATAATCATCACTCTCCTACGTTGAACCTGAAATTCATGTTCAGGTTAGCTTTCGAGAGGACTGCGAGAGTCCTTGCCTGCCAGTCGTGAATGAACTTCACGGCCTCTTCTCCCGACAAACCCAGAGGAGTCATCCTCGTGTCAGCAAGATACTTCTGGAACGCCTCAGAGTTATACGCCTTGAGGAACTCACCGCGCCACTTGGCCAAGACATCTGGAGCAGTACCCTTCTTCACGAACACGCCATAGAACGGCCCCCAAGGGAGATTTTCCGCAAACGCAGGGTATTCGTCAGTGATTAACGGAACGTCCCAGCCGTCAATCTTCTCATTGTGGATGAGTGATATGAACTTCAGCTTTCCGTCCCTGAATAAATCTTTGCCCATCTGGAGCTTGCAGAACGTGAAATCAGCTTTTCCGTTAACGACAGCATCACGGGCGGCCATGTCTCCGGCGTACCATTCCTGAATAAATGAAGCACCTGTTACGTTCCCGAGCATTGCCGTTAGCGTCCAGGGCATACCGCCGACGTTTGTAGTTGCTTCGACGACCTCCTGCCCGGACTTCGCGGCCTCTACTATCTCGGTGAAGGTCTGCCACTTAGAGTCCGCAGGAACTATAACGCCTACAACTTCCGTAGCCGCGAGAAGCACGCACTCGAAATCGTCATAGTCTATGTCGCTGTAGCCCAGCAGCTTGTAGAGCGTGGGGTTTTCTGCGTTCATGAGGAGTGTCTGTCCGTCTGCCGGCTGTCCGTAAACGTACATTGTCGCCATTGCTCCGGCGAGTCCTGTTCTGGTTACGGGGTCAACAGTGCCGTTCATCTGGGACGTGAGAATCCTCATGAGGGTATCAGTTCCGCCGCCTGCCGCCCAGCCTATTACGCCCTGTGCACCGAAGGCACATCCCGAGCATAACAGCACAGCAAGTAGTGCCGCACAAATTTTCCGTGTCATTGCCGGCCTCCTTTATGCCTCGCTGGACTTGTGGATGAGTTCGAGCATGTCCTTGAGGTCGCCTACCTGAATCTGTCCAGGTGCGCTGGCCTGTCCTGCTGCTCCGAACGTCATGCACGAACCCGACAGCTCGCACGCGACACGGCTCATCATTCCCTTCGGCCCCATCGAGATTGTGAGGAAGGGGCGGTCTGCGTACTTGCTGGCGAACTCATACGAGGCATCAAGTACCGCGAGAACGTCTCCCTTAGTTACGGGCATAACTGCGGCTTTGGGGAGGTCTGCTCCGGCAGCCTGCTGGTTTCTGAGAGTCGCAACCATCTCTGAGGCTGAAGGCGTGGCAGAGAAGTTGTGCCTTGAACCTACAACCAGACACTTGGCCGCGTGAAGCTCCTCAACGAGTTTTGCGGAGACTTCGGAGACTTTGCCGTTCCAGTCGGTATTTCCCCAGAACATCTCGACATCAATGAGGTCCGCATCTCCTGACTTTGCGGCGGCAAGATTTGCCTTCGCGTAGTCTTCGAACGACGGGGCAACTTCTCCGCCTTCGGGCTTCGTGCGAATCGTGAAGAGCAGGGGAGTATCTCCCAGTGCCGAACGCAGAGCCTTAAGCGTATCCAGCATTACGGGTGTGCTGAAGAGGTCTTCATAGAAGTCTGCTCTCCACTCGACAAGGTCAACGGGCAGCGTCTTGATCTCTGCGGCCTTCTCCAGAATTGCTGCCTTAGTCTTCGCGACTATGGGGACGATAGTTTTCGGGACTCCTGCCCCGAGCTCAACATTACGAATCTTGACAGTCTTCATTATGTACACTGCCTCCTGTTAAAAATTGTGATTGGGATTGTCCGTGTATTCTATAATTAGTCTTTGCGCATATCTAATTCCTAAATTTGCACTTATTGATAGATTTTGAAGGGGGAAAATTTCATGACGCTTCAGCAGCTCCGTTACTTCTGCACTATAGCAATGGAGCTTAACTTTCACAAGGCGGCGGACATTCACCACATAACACAGCCTTCTTTGAGCAATGCCATCACGAAACTTGAGGAGGAGCTGGGGTTCTACCTGTTCGAACGCAAGGGAAGGCACGTAGAGCTGACGAAATACGGCAGATATTATTCAGAGCAGATAAGCCCTGTTCTCGAGCATCTGGAATTTATCACGGACAAGGCAAAGAGGCTCGCGGACAGCAAGACTGGACATATTGACCTCGCGTACAACGTACCTTTTGGGAGAAAGTTAGTGCCGCAGATGGCGAGGGGGTTTCTTGATGAGCCGGAGAACAGTGAATGCACGTTCCATTTTCACCAGAACTCTTCACCGCTGATTATGGAAGGCTTGAAGTCCGGGCGTTATGATGTGGGCATCTGCACGAGCGAGCCGGTGCTCCCTGAGATTAACTATATCCCGCTGAAGAAGCAGGAACTTGTTGCGATAGTCCCGAAGACTCACGAGCTGGCAGAACGCGGAAGCGTAACCCTTGCCGAGCTTCTGCAGTATCCGTACGTTGATTACGCTGACTACGTGGGACTGAAGCCGACGATCCACAGGATACTTGAGGACGAAGGTCTGACACCGAAGGTTGCAGCCAAAGCTCCAGACGAAGAGAGCATAGCAGGTCTTGTGTCCGAAGGGTTCGGGGTGTCGTTTGTTGCGTCTGTGTACTCGCTGAGGGATTTTGACGTAGCAATACTGAAGGTTGAACGGGCTGACTGCTTCAGGATAATCTACATGACCCACATGAAGAACATGTACCTTACTCCGGCAGTTACGAGGTTCATACGCTACGGGGTTGAAGCTGAGCTGAGGAAGATACGTGCCCTCCAGCATTAACCAGAGGGCACAAAGATTACTGCTTACCTCACGAGGCAGGGCTTCTTGCTGTCAAATTTCCAGTTCGGAATGAGGTACTGCATCGCCTCTGCATCGTTCCTGTCGTGTGATGGCAGCTTGTTGTACAGAGTGTTTGCTTCCTCAAGCCGTGCCATGTTCAGCGTAACTCCGAGTCCCGGCTTCTCTGGAACTTCAAGATACCCGTCAACGATTCGCGGAGTGTCCTCGAGCAGGTTCTGCCCGTCCTGCCAGATCCAGTGCGTGTCTAGTGCTGTCGGATGTCCCGGAGCAGCCGCACCGACCTGTGCGAAAGCCGCAAGCGTGATGTCGAAATGGTTGTTGCTGTGGCTTCCCCACGTCAGCCCCCAGTCGTTGAGGAGCTGTGCGATTCTGATTGAGCCGCCGAAGCCCCAGAAGTGCGGGTCAGCGAGCACAATGTCCACCGCCTTCAACGCCGCCGAGTGGTAGAATTGCCGCCAGTCCGTCGCAATCATGTTCGTAGCTACGGGAAGGTGAACAGCGTTCTTGAACTCCGCCATAATCTCACGGCTCGAATACCCTGCTTCCGGCCCGCACGGATCCTCAATGTACGTCAAGACATCCTCGAGCGGCCTGCACAGCGCGATTGCTTCAGCAAGACTCCACGCACCGTTAGGGTCAATGTTTATGCGTCCGGCGGGAAATGCCTTCTTCAGCGCAACAACTGCCTTCATCTCCTCAGTTCCGGCCAAGACACCGCCTTTCAGCTTGAAGTTCCTGAAACCGTATTTCTCGTGAAGACACTGAGCCTGCGAGACTATAGCGTCCGGCGTGAGCATCTCGGTACGGCGCATCCTGAACCACGCATCAGAGCTTGATGATTCGTCGAGGTACGGAAGAGCTTTTGCCTTATCCTTGTCGCTGACGTAGAACAGGTAGCCCAGCGTCTCGACCTTGTCGCGCTGTTTGCCGTCGCCGAGAAGGTCGCACATCTGCAAGCCCAGAGCCTGACCCAGCAAGTCCAGCAGAGCGCACTCTATCGCCCATTCAGCTTTCACGACAAATTTCAGCTTCGAGATGTCCAGCGTCTGGATGCCCTCGCCGTCGTCCTCCTTCGCGCGCTTGGTGTGCTTGTGTATGCTGTCGAGAATGCTCCTGTACTTCCCGACCGGCTGACCTACAACAAGGCCTTCGCACGCTCTGAGTGCCTCGCAGGTGTAATCCCCGCCGTGAATCTCTCCGATACCCTGATGGCCTGCGCTGTCCTCGAGAATCACGATGTTGCGCGTGAAGAACGGTGCATGTGCCCCGCTCAGGGTCATTAACATCGAGTCATACCCCGCTACGGGGACGACCTTCATGCTTGTTACAGTTGGTGTTGTTCCGTATGTGCTCATAATTCAGTCTCCTCTACAATAAATCCCCCCTGCAGTTTTCACAGGAGGGACAACATTATTCCTTGCTCACTTACTCCGCGAACTGGTCAGCTATTGCCTTGAACGTCGCAAAGTACTCCGCGTCGTGCTTCTCGCTGTCCGCCGCGCTCAGGTAGTAGGGCATCATCTCTACCTTCCTGATTGCCTCGAGGCATTCCGGCTTGCTGTGCATTTCCTTGACGATGTTCTCGTACCACGCGATTATCTCTTCGGGCGTGCCCTTCGGGAAGTAGAACGAGAAATCGCAGTCAGGGTAAACGAGGTCGATTCCCTGCTCGCGGAACGTAGGGATGTCCTTGATGAGCTCGTATCTCTCTGCGCTGGGAACTCCGAGTGCGATGAACTGCCCGCTCTCAAGATAGTCCTTGCAGTTGATGTACGCGCCGGGCATCATGTCTACCTGACCTGAGAGCATTCCTACAATCTTGTCAGAGTTCGAGCCGTAGTCCACAAGGTCAAGCTGAATCCCGGCCAAGTCCTGGAACTTCAGAATCTCGTAGTACGTGTATGCTCCGACTTCAGTGCACGCAACAAGTTCGCCGGGTGCTTTCTTGGCCGCGTCGATGAACTCCTGAAGGTTCTTGTACTTCTTGGGGTTCACGTAGAACTGCTGGGCGGGGTCTTTCGCGAAAGTCGGCCCGAGCGTGAATGCCGTGTAGTTGTAGTCCGTGATTCCGGCAACGTTGGCGACGTTCACGAGGTTGTGCCCGTACAGGAACGTATGTCCGTCCGGCGCAGCTGCCCTGACCTGGTCGGCCGCGATTGAACCTGCGGCACCGTTGGCGTTCACGACGATGAAGTCGCACCCGGAAAGCTCCTTAGCGTACTGTGCGAACACGCGCGCGCTGAGGTCTGTGTTCCCGCCTGCTCCGGCAGGGACGATGATTGATACTGTGGTTGTGGGCTTCCACTCCGCGAATGCACACGATACTACCGCGAGCACAACTACTAACGCTAATAATACTTTCTTCATTGTTACAGCTCCTTACTGTATATTCTCCCCGCGAACGGGGGCTTTACTCGTAATTCTACGGCTGTCTGTTACTTCCCGTCGATGTGAATTACTGCTTCCTTCTGGCGGGAGGCCTTAATCTCCTTCCAGACCGACCACAGGAGAACTGCTATCGCTATACCGAAGAACACGCAGAAGATAGGACGCTGGAAGAATGCTCCGAACGTCTTATACCGCTGAAGCCCTCTGCGCAGGTACTCTTCCGTCATTCTGCCAATCAGGAAGCACAGAACGAACGGCGTAGTAGGCAGCTTGAATTTGTGGTACAGATACCCTATCACTCCGAACACCACGATAGACTGAACGTCAAACACTCTGTTGTTCGTTGCGTAAGCTCCGACGGCGCACAGCACCAGAATCAGCGGCAGAAGAATATGCTTCGGCACCTTGAGCACCTGAACGAATGCCTTGATGCACGTCCACTCGACGATTAGCATTATGAGCGCGCAGATCATGCAGGCCGCAAAGATTCCGTACACAACGTCAGAGTTCTTGACGAAGAGCAGCGGTCCGGCACTAAGTCCGTGAATGAGGAAGCCGCCCAGCATCATTGCCGTAACTCCGTCGCCGGGAATGCCCAGAACCAGAAGCGGGATTAATGCTCCGCCGATTGTGGCATTGTTGGCGCACTCTGTAGCTACGATGCCTTCAGGGTCTCCCTGCCCGAAAGTCTCCGGGTGCTTGCTCATGTTCTTGGCCGTAACGTACGCGAGCATTCCTGACGTTGAACCGCCGATGCCGGGAAGGATTCCGATGCCTGTCCCGATGAGTGCCGCACGGATTGCGCCGGGCATCCACTTGAAGAGTTCACCGAAGCTGAACCCGAAACCGCGCACCTTCCTGACGGGGATAGTCTTCACACCTCCGCCGATAGTTTCAGCACTCACGAGAATGTCCGCAACCGCGAAGATTCCGATTAACGTCGTGAGGGTGTTGAATCCTCCGCGCATCTCTGGGATACCGAACGTGAAGCGTGCCGTCCCGTCAATCGGAGCAAGCCCCACAAGCGCGAACACCAGCCCGAGCATTCCGGCCAAGAGCCCCTTGACCATGTTGCCGGACGAGAGGATAGCGACCATCGTAAGCGCGAAGAAGCAGATTCCGAAGTTGTCGGGGAAGGAGAACTTCAGCGCAACGTCAGCCAGCCACGGCGCAAAGAACGTGAGAATCACGAACGAGAAGATTGACCCCAAGAACGAGAACACTATTCCCACGCCCAGCGCGCGCATAGCTTCGCCCTTCTGTGCCATAGGGTAGCCGTCGAATGTCGTTGCGATTGACGAGGCAGTCCCGGGCATGTTGAGGAGGATTGCGGAGATGAGACCGCCCGAAATTCCGCCGATGTACACCGCGACTAGGACGTTCATTCCGAGCGAAGAACTCATCGAGAACGTTAAGGGAAGGAAGAGAGCGACGGCCATTGAGGCAGAGAGGCCGGGAATTGACCCGAAGATTATTCCGACAGCAACGCCGGCAATCATGAGCAGCAATGATGTGGGCTCGCAGACCCGTAACGCGGCGGCTCCTAACTGTGATAACGCTTCCATGACCTGCACCTCCTAGAGCGTGAAAATTCCTGCGGGCAGTACGATTTTGAAGCCGTACCTGAACAGGTAGAACACCACGAACACAAAGACGATGTCAATGACCGCATACATGATGATGTCCTTACTCTTGCGCTTGTCGTCGGGGGAGAGGACGAAAATCTGCAGGAACAGATAGCACAGCGTCGAAATGATGAAGCCGACGGGAGCAAGGATGTTGACGTAGATGACCACGAGCACGAGAGAGGCGAGAACTCTCTTGTAGTCGGAGGTATCTGCGGGCATTGATGCGGCTTTGGCGGCATTGGCCTTGAAGTTCTTTAGCGCGGTGAAGAGGAGCATCAGCGAGAGAATGACGATGAGTGTACCGATGACCGTAGGCATGAAGTCCGGGCCGATTTTCATGACGCGGGACTTTGGGAGCTGTTTGGCGAGGTATATTACTGCGGCACCGAGAGCAGTGTAGAAGATGCCGACGATAACATCACCGTATTTCCTGAAGAACAAGGTTACAGCACTTCCTTCCTGAATAGTATTGATATGTTGTTGGGAAAAATGGAATTGATAGGATTATAGCAAAAGGGTAATAAAATCCCCCCGTGTTTTTTACGCACAGGGGGAAATGATGCTCACCGTATGAAGTTCGTGTACACTATCTCCTCGTGCACCGGCTCAGGAACTCCTGCCTTCCGCCCCGCCTCAAAACACTTCAGCATGTACGCCATGTTCTCGCCTAGCGTCCTCATCGTCTGCATACCCTCAAGGTCCTGCCTCACATCTTCCGGCGTGAAACCGTGAACCTGATTCCAGTACTGCGACGACACTACCGGCATGTTCCTTATCGTGAAGTACTTGTTGAGCCTGTCGAACGCCGCAGTTGCACCTGCTCTCCGGCATGACACAACACACGCCGCAGGTTTGCCCTCGAGCCTGTCGCCTCCCGAGAAGAACAGCCTGTCCAGAAACGCGCACAGACTCCCTGCAGGCCCGGCATAGTACACCGGCGAACCCACTACCAGCCCGTCAAACTCATCGAGCCTGTCCGCAAGTTCCCTCACTCCGTCGCTGAACACGCAATGCCCGAGCTGCTGGCACTTGAAGCACGCAATACACCCCTGCACGGCCTTTTTGCCGATCCAGAAAATCTCCGTCTCTACTCCGTTCTTGTTGAGAGTCGCCGCAACTTCACTAAGGGCTGTGAACGTACACCCCTTTTCGTTGGGACTGCCATTAATCAGCAAAACCTTCATTGATTTTTTCCCCCTCGTTGTGATTCATGATAGGTATATTTTAGTATAATATGCCCATTATTAGAATTGGAGATGGTTATCATGAACATTTTTGAGAAGGGGAAAACATGCTGACCCTCGATAAAGTTTACACCGCCGCCTACATTCTCAGAGAGTGCGCGAGAAAGACGGATCTCATTGCTGCCCCGAACCTCAGCGAGAACCACAGCCTTTACCTGAAGACTGAGAACCTGCAGGTTACCGGGAGCTTCAAGCTCAGAGGAGCATACTACAAGATCTCACAGCTCACCGACGAGGAGAAGGCGCGCGGAATAGTCGCATGTTCGGCGGGCAACCACGCGCAGGGTGTCGCAATGTCAGCATCGCGCAGGGGCATTACCGCCACAATCTGTATGCCGGACTCCGCGCCAGTAATGAAGGTAGACAGCACACGCAGGCTCGGTGCTAACGTCGAGCTCGTGAAAGGCGTTTACGATGACGCTCATGACCGCGCTCTGGAGATAGTTTCGGAGACGGGAGCAACGTTCATTCACCCGTATGATGATGATTATGTGATTGCCGGGCAGGCAACGATAGGCCTCGAGATTCTTGACCAGCTCGAGGACGTTGAAGCGATAATCGTTCCCATCGGCGGAGGCGGGCTGATTTCGGGGATAGCTTTTGCCGTAAAAAGCCTCAAGCCGTCGGTAAAAGTCTACGGTGTTCAGGCAGCAGGTGCCGCGTCAATGTACAACTCCTTCAAGGCCGGACAGCGTCAGACCCTCGATAGCGTCTCGACGTTCGCCGACGGAATTGCCGTGAAGAATCCCGGCGAGACAACGTACGACATCATCAGCAAGTACGTCGACGACATTGTGTGCGTGAGCGAGGACGAGATTGCCGCCGCAATTCTGGCACTCATCGAGAAGCAGAAGCTCATAGCTGAGGGTGCAGGTGCTGTGCCTGTGGCCGCCGCAATGTTCCACAAGCTCCCCATTGAGGGCAAGAAGACAGTGTGCGTCGTCTCGGGCGGAAACATCGACGTGAACATCTTGTCGCGCGTCATAACCAGAGGCCTGATGATGACCGGCCGGAACGTCAACCTGACCATAGAGCTCGTCGACAAGCCGGGACAGCTTCAGCAGGTCAGCGAGATAATCGCTTCGTGCGGGGCAAACGTCGTGTCGGTCTACTACGATCACGGAGATACCAACATGGCAATCAATTCGTGCTTCCTGAAACTTGCGCTCGAGACACTGAACGCAGGACAAATTGAGCTGATAAGGCAGAAGCTGACCGAAGCAGGCTTCAGAATCGTAACGGAAAGGGTGTAGAAGTAGTGAGGAAGATATTTTCGGCATTGATTATGTTGCTGGTGTTTGCGGTGTCAGCTGGTGCGGCCGCCAAATGGGAGACGCTGAGCTTTACCGACGACGTAACAGCAGGGCTCGAGACGCTGAAGCAGTACTGCATCACGCACGACGTTGCGCTGAACGACGTTCTGTGGGCAAACCAGACCGACGAAGCCAGCCTTAAGGCCGGGATGACGATACACCTCCCGAAGAATCAGGCGGACATGCTCGCGATATGGCAGCATTCCGGCGCGTGGAAGCCTACGGCACTTGTTCCCGTAACCAGCGAAGCCGCCGCCAAACGTGCAATCAGCGACGGCAAGACCACGAAGCCCGCCTCAGCAAGCGCAGTCCCGCAGACAGTTGCTGCCGCCGCTCCGAAGCCTCAGCCTGCACCAACACCCGCACCTGCACCAGTCGCCGCCGCACCGAAGGCCAAGACCCCCGCGAAGAAGACAGCACAGCCTTCACCGGCAAAAGTCATCGCGCAGACAGCGAAGCCCGACAAGATTCTCACGGCCAAGAAGAAAACTCCCCAGCAGGAGATTCCCGGCCTGATGGATCCGATTATCGTTCTCTCGCCGAACGGAGACCCCTCGCACGGTCCGATGAGGCTCGTAATTTCCGGCGACAAGGTTGAAGTCGTACAGCTCCCGCAGAGTGCCGCGCCCAAGAAGCCCACTGTAGCGGATGCAAGTGCTCCCTTCACGTCGAGCTACACCTACATCTCCTACTACAACGCCTCGAAGCCGGGCGGCACGGGACTTCTTCCCGCCATCACCAGCCTCAACGGAAAAATGATGTGGCCTGTCGACGGCAAAATCTCTTCACCGTTCGGGAAGTGGCGCGGAAAGCACAAGCACGAAGGCATAGACATTCCGATGCCCGGCGGTACTCCCATCAGAGCCGCGAAGAACGGCGTAGTCATCCGCACCGGCAACAACTCGACGATAGGCTTCAGGGGCTACGGCAATTTCGTGATGCTGGATCACGGCGGAGATGTCAGGACGTTCTACGCACACTGCTCACGAGTTGCGGTCTTTGAGGGACAGAGAGTCATGCAGGGGCAGGTCATCGCGTACGTCGGCAACACAGGGCGTTCGACGGCGAATCACCTGCATTTCGAGGTCAGGATCAACAACACGAAGGTGAATCCGATCCCTTACTTGGCCGGAAACACACATTTTGCATCAAAGTAGGAAGGAGTTACACAACACCTTGAACTTTCAGGAAATATACTTCAGGCTTCAGAACTTCTGGGCACGTCATGACTGCGTGATACAGCAGCCCTACGACATCGAAGTCGGAGCAGGAACAATGAACCCCGCAACAGCTCTCCGTGTTCTCGGCCCTGAGCCGTGGAGGGTTGCTTACGTTGAGCCCTCGCGCAGGCCATCGGACGGACGTTACGGCAAGAACCCGAACAGGCTTCAGCATTATTATCAGTATCAGGTAATCATCAAGCCCGCGCCCGCGAACATTCAGGAGCTGTACATTGAGAGCCTCGCATCTCTGGGGATTGACCCGATGGAGCATGATATTCGCTTTGTCGAGGACGACTGGGAGAACCCTTCGACGGGAGCGTGGGGCTTGGGCTGGGAGGTCTGGCTTGACGGGATGGAGATTACGCAGTTCACGTACTTCCAGCAGCTGGGCGGCATAGACATGGAGAGCGTACCCGCCGAGATAACCTACGGCCTCGAACGAATCGCAATGTACGTCCAGAAAGTCGACAGCGTCTACAACCTCGAGTGGGCAGGGAACGTTACGTACGGAGATGTTCACCTTCAGGGTGAAGTCGAGCACTCGTTCTACAACTTTGAGGACGCGGACACTGATATGCTGTTCCAGCTTTTCGCGATGTACGAGGCAGAGGCAGGACGAATCCTCGACAAGGGGCGCGTTCTTCCGGCGTACGACTACGTGCTGAAGAGCTCGCACACGTTCAACCTCCTCGATGCCCGCAACGCAATAAGCGTAACCGAACGCACAGGCTACATTTCGCGCGTGAGAGCATTGGCGTGCAGATGCGCGGCGGCCTACCGTGCGCAGAGAGAAGCAATGAAGTTCCCGCTGTCGGCAAAATTCGACACGACGACAGGGAATTATTTTGACGCGGACAGGAGGTAAATCATCATGCCCATAAAGAACGTACTGTTAGAGATCGGCACAGAGGAGATACCTTCCCGCTTCATCCCTGATGCCTTGAAGACCCTGAAAGACCGCGCGGAAGCCTCGCTAGTATCCAGCCGCCTGACTTTCCGCGACGTAAAGACCTATGCGACACCCCGAAGGCTCGCCGTCCTCATCTCAAACGTCAGCGACGAACAGACCGAGCAGGTAGAGGAGTTCAAGGGGCCTGCGCTGGCGAATGCCTACGACCAGAACGGAGTCCCGACGAAGGCCGCAATAGGTTTCGCGAAGAGCAAGGGTGTTGATGTTAAGGATTTGACGGAGACGGAGATTAAGGGAGTGAAGTACCTTCTGGCCGTAATCCGTCAGGAGAGCAAGCCCGCAATGGAAGTTCTGCCCGGCATTCTCGCTGGGCTGGTGAACGGCCTGACTTTCCCGAAGAGCATGTACTGGGACAATTCCGGCGTGAGGTTCGCGCGGCCGGTGAGGTGGATCGTAGCACTAGCTGACGACAAGGTGATACCCTTCACGTTCGGGACGGTCGCGAGCGGAAGGACAACGTCAGGACACCGCTTCATGGGCAGAAGGGCGGTAGAGATTTCGAGTGCCTCCGAGTACCTTGATATCCTCTACGACAACAACGTGATTCTTGACCAGGAGAAACGCCTCCAGAAGATGAAGACCTCAATCGCTAACCTGCAGAAGGACTTTGACGGCAACTTTGAGGTTGAACTGGATGAAAGCATCCTCGAGGAGAACCTGTACCTCGTGGAATACCCCGTGCCGTTCATCGGGAGCTTCGACAAGAAATACCTCGAGATTCCTGAAGAAGTCCTGACAACGTCAATGAAGAAGAACCAGAAGTATCTTGCAGTCAGGAGCAAGGACAAGAACGGCCGTCTTGCACCGTACTTCATCGGCGTGAGCAATAACCTTGTGGCGAACATGAACGTTATCCGCGAGGGGAATGAACGTGTTCTGCGGGCAAGGCTTGAGGACGCGGCGTTCTTCTGGACGGAGGATAGGAAAGTGCCTCTCGCGTCATTCGTGGAACGCTTGAAGTCCGTAACGTATCAGGAGAAGCTGGGCAGCATCTATGATAAGGTTATGCTGACGAGGAAGCTCGCGCTGTGGCTGTGCATGACTTACGGCGAGACGGACATAGCCTCGCTGGTCGACAGGGCGGCGTACCTCTCGAAGGCTGACCTCGTAACGTCAATGGTGTTCGAGTTCCCGGAGCTTCAGGGAGTTATGGGCAGGGAATACGCAAAGTGTTCGGACGAAGACCCGCGCGTGGCTCTTGCGCTTCACGAGCAGTACCTTCCTGCGTTTGCTGGGGACAAGACACCTTCTGACGACGTGGGGGCGATTCTGGGCATCGCAGAGCGCATACACATAATCACTGCGTGCCACAAAGTCGGCCTCGAACCTACGGGCTCACAGGATCCCTACGCACTGAGAAGGGCGGCCCGTTGCATCAACGAGATACTTTTTGCGCGCCGCTACAACTTCGACGTTGAGGACACAGTCAGCGAGGCCTGCAGGATTAACGAGGTCAGCGACGAGGTGAAGGCCAAGATTCTGGAGTTCATGACCCAAAGGCTTCTGATTCAGCTCAAGGAACGCGGTTACTCCCACGAACTTGCGACGCTGGGCGTTAATGCCGCAGGAAGAGTTCCGTATCAGGCACTGCGCCTTCTGGAGACGCTGAACGGCGTTAAGGGCGAGGAGTGGTTCAGCGCGCTGGCGAACTCTGCTGTGAGGGTCAAGAACATCCTCAGCAAGAACGCGAAGGACGTTCCCGCAGGAGAACCTGACGAAGCACTGATGACTGTTGATGCGGAGAAAGACCTTTACGGCGAAGTTCTGAGGCTTGATGCGGCTGTGCGCGAGGCAGTGAAGGTCTATGACTGGGAAGGCCTCACGAAGATGCTCGCTGAGCTGTCGCCGGTAATCAGCAGATTCTTTGACGGAGTTATGGTCATGGACAAGGACGAAGCTGTGAGGAACAACAGGCTTGCGCTCTTGGCAAAGTGCAACGACCTGCTGATGACCGCCGGAGACTTGAGCGTTATGGCGTAAACTTACAGATCTGCGCGGAAGTCTAACGATGTTTCTGCGCAGGTTTTGCTTTTGCCGTGATACAATAACGTGCATTACATGGAAAGGTGGTATTGACATCATGACTGTTTTTGTGCATAATGCTCACAGCTCACAGCTCACAGCTCACAGCTCACAGACTATTGTTGTCTCTTAAGACCTGATTATCTGCAGGATTTATCCCGCAAAGACGTTGTTAATATTTCCAGCAGAAATTACTTTTCCGACAAGCCGCTGACTTGCCAGCACGTGCAGAACGGTATCATCCTCCCTCCCAGAAAAACGAGTTATCCTCCCAATGTCGATGTTCTCGGCGGAGTCCTTGACAGCGATGGGAATTATGTCGACATATCGTGCCAGCCCGCCGTTTTGCTGCCAGGAGATGTGTTTAGGGTCAGAGGCAGCTACGATTTCAGTGAGGATGAAGTAGTTCACAGCGATGAGAGAGTCATCTACATGAACTGCGCGCTGAATTTTCACTGGGGACACACGCTCATCGACGTTCTAGGCAGAGTCTGGTACATGTCGGTCGATAAAGACACGAAGGTGGCATACACCTACAACACTTATGTGGTTCATGAGGATAAGCTGCGTTCAGGGCTGGGGAACATCCTAGAACTGATGGAACTTGCAGGAATATCCCGTGATAGATTCGTCAGGGTAGATAAGGTTACTAGGTTCAGGGAGGTCATAGTTCCTGAATTATCGGTATTTCCGGGAAAATATTTCACTAGGGAATGGCGGGAGCTTTTTGACCGCATAATTGAGAACTCCGGCGCAAGAATCACCAGCGAGAAGAAAATCTACTGTTCCAGAAGCCGCCTGCCGGATCACAAAGAAGACGGAGAAAGTTACATCGAGAAAGTATTCACGGACAACGGATATGTTCCGGTCTACATGGAACGCATGACAGTGAGGGAGCAAATACAGGCACTCAATTCCGCTTCAGAAATTGCGATGGTGAATGGTACGCTTGCACACAACCTCCTGCTTGTAGCGGGCAGCCCCAAAGTTACTATCATCAACAAGACGTACGCTATGAATTTCTTTCAGCCTCTCGTGAATCAAGCGTCTCATGCCAGCGAAATCTATTACGTTGATGCGTATGTCTCACCTCTGCCGGTCAGTTTCGGAGCAGGACCGTTCATCATGAGGCTGACACCGGAATTTATGAGATACTGTAAGGATAAAGGAATGCGTCTTGAAGACGGGCTGGTAAGGGAAGGCACCCAAAAGCTGAACGTCAGGACAAGAGTCTTGTACTATCTCCGATGGCTGAGGAAGTACATCGTCAGGCCGAGATATTTTGTTGTCAGCTTCGTAAAAGGTATGTGGGCAAAAGTAAAGCTCTCCTACAGAGAAGCAGGTATACCCGAATACTATAAGAAGGTACGAGCCTACTACAGATCTCAGCAGAGAGGTGGTTAGCGTCGTGCTCATGATGCTTTCAGCTTGTACACGAACGCCAGCACCTCCGCAACTCCCTTGTACAGGTCTTCTGGAATCTCCTCGCCAATCTCCACGTGCTCATACAGAGCCCACGCAAGCGGTTTGTTCTCGACAACAGGAATAAGATTCAGCTCCGCAATCTCCCTGATGCGCCGGGCTGTGTAGTCCCCTCCCTTCGCGATAACTACCGGTGCTCCCATCACTTCCCTGTCGTACTGCAGAGCTACAGCAATGTGCGTCGGGTTCGTGATGACAACGTCGGCCTTCGGAACATCCTGCATCATCCTCTGCTTGGCCATCTCGCGCTGTTTCTGGCGAATCTTCTGCTTGACCTGCGGGTCTCCCTCCATCTGCTTGTACTCGTCCTTGACTTCCTTCTTGCTCATCTTGATTGAGTTCTCGAAGTCCCATTTCTGGTACGCGTAATCAGCAAACGCCATAACCAGCAGCATCAGTGCGAGCCTCATTGCCAGCGTCCAGAGCATGTCCCAGAACTGCCGTGCTCCGACAGGAAGGGGCATCTGCATAGCCTTCGAGGAGACGGGAAGGTAGCTGCGTATCGCGTTGTAGATCATCACCGCGAAGATTGAGGCCTTCAGCAGCCCCTTGATAAGTTCGACGCACGAACGCATAGAGATAATCTTCTTCATGCCGGTGAAGGGGTTAAGGCGGTCGAAGTGAGGGCCGAAGGGTTCGCCCGTCATCGCGAAGCCTACCTGCGCAATAACCGTAGAAGTCGAGAACAGCACCACGAGCCCGCCTAACGGAAGCCACGCGGCAAAGTATCTCTTTATGGCTTCCCACGAGACGAACGCGAACCAGCCGTCTTGCAGTATCGTCCTGTCTCCTACTGCGCGGAACATGAACTGTATCAGCCCCGTCAATGTCCGCCACGTCATAGCTCCGAGCATCGCTAAGCCCAACAGTGCAATGATTATCGCTACTGCGGCGTTAAGGTCTTTGCTGACGCACACACGGCCTTCTTCGCGGACTTTCTCGCGCTTGTGCGGGGTAGCTTCCTCCGTTCGTTCCTCGCCGAAGAACTGCAGGTTGAAGCTCACGGTACAGCCCTCCATGCACGAATCACGCTGAGCGCAAACTCTATCCAGTGCTCGAACTGGTTATACACCAAGTCCATCGCCAGAGGCAGAACAGCCGCCAAAACCATGAACCCCAGCATTACCTTTATGGGCAGTCCGACGACAAAGATATTCATCTGCGGGACTGTACGCGCAAGGAAGCCCAGCCCCACGTCCGAGAGCACAACCGCGCAATAGAACGGAACGACCATTCTGATGCCGAGCGTGAACATGCTCTGAAGCCACGAACCCAGCTGCATATCACCCGAAGGGAAAAGCGAAATCTGTCCCGGCGGAACGAGCTTCAGGCTCTCGATTACTGCCTGAATCATCAGGAGATGTCCGTTCCAGCGGAAGTACAGCCACATAGCAACGAAGAAATGAAGCTGTCCGATAAGCGTTGACTGGCTCTGCGTTGTCGGGTCCATCACCTGAGCCATCGAGAAGCCTATAGTTGTTCCTGTCTGTTCTCCGGCAACATAGAGCGCGTACAGCGGCAGTGCAGAGATGAAGCCCAGCGCAACACCCACAAGCAGTTCACGGAGGCACACGGCGGCCAAGAAGATTACCTCGTCGAAATATATCATTGGGATTTCTTCCGTCTTGATGATACCGACAGAGCACACCGACAGCATCACAACAAACATGTACCTGTACGGTGTCGGCGGCATTGTTGACGTGAAGACAGGAGAGGAGAAAACGAGTCCGATATACCTCAGGTGAAGCAGAAGGTAGACGGCTAAAAGCTGTGAGGGTAGCTCAATCCCTCTCACTGTATGAATCTCTCGAGCTGCCCGAGAATCTCGCGGGTCATAACGAGCATTCTCGTCCCTATCCACGGGGACAGCATTACGATGCACCCGAACACCGCAAGAATCTTCGGGATGAAGATTAACGTCTGCTCCTGAATTGATGTCGCGGTCTGGAGTATTCCGATGAGTAGGCCGACAATCATTGCCGTCAATAATATCGGGAGGGTTACGGAAATCATCGTCCAGATTGCACCGCTGAGAACGTCGAACAGGCTTAAGTTAGTTACGGGCATTTATCGCACACTCCTTGTTATGGTACGTTGGTGAAGCTCTTTAGGACGCTCATCACCACGAGATTCCAGCCGTCTGCCATCACGAACAGCAGAATCTTGAACGGCAGGGAAATCATCATTGGCGGAAGCATCATCATGCCCATAGCCAGCAGTACACTCGACACGACCATGTCCACAACCAGAAACGGAATGTAGATCACTACTCCCATCTGAAACGCCGTCTTTAGCTCGCTGAGCATGAATGCAGGGATAAGCACGCGCGTGCTGACTTCCGACTGATTTGCTGGGCGCGGAGACTCTGACATCGAGATTATGAGGGAGAGTTCTTCCTGCCTCGTGTACCTGAACATGAACTCGCGCACGGGCTGAATCGAGTTGTCCCACGCCTGCTGTGCCGTGATGTTGCCGGACAAGTACGGTTCAAGGCCGTCGTTGTAGACCTGCGACCACGTCGGATACATCGTGAACATCGTCAGGAACAGCGACAGCCCGGCGATTACCTGCTGCGGCGGGGACTGCTGGAGGCCTATTGCACGCTGAACGAACCCCAGCACGATAATTATTCTCGTGAAGCTCGTAACCATGAGCAGGATTGCGGGTACGAGGCTCAGCACGGTCATAAGCGCGAGAATCTGCAGGGTCAGTGCGACATCGCGCGGAGAGTCCGCCTGAGTTACGCCGAGACGCAGTGCCGGGAGAGTTATTGTGCTGGAGATTTCCGGGCTTCGCGGAGGGTTGACCTGAACAGCACCGTACGACACTCCGGCCAAGAGAAAGAGCAGGACGAGGCTAGCTGTTATCTTTCGCATCAAGCCAGTCATCATAACTCCACCTGCCCACAACGCACGTGCCTGACGCTCCGACAGTGAAGGCTATCACTTCCGGGCCGCACCTCACCACAAAAAACACATCCCTGCCGGTCAAGCGCAGGGACGATAATATTTCCGTGCCTCTTGTGCCGTTAAGCTGGGGATTGTGCTTCTTTGCGTACCTCACCAGAACATACGCACAAGCAGACATAACTATCAACGCTGTTACGGCTTTGAGCACATAAGCCGCAAGACTTACGCTCTCTATGATTTATGACAGCACCTTTGTGATGGCTTCAATAACTCTCTCGGGCTGGAAGGGCTTGACGATGAAGTCATTTGCTCCGGCCTGGATTGCCTCGATGACCATTGGCTGCTGACCCATTGCCGAGACCATGACGACCTTGACACTGGGGTCTATTGCTTTGATGGCTTTGACGGCATCGATTCCGTTCATCTCCGGCATGGTGATGTCCATTGTGATGATGTCAGGCTTGTACTTCTGGAAGGCGGCTACTCCTGCCTTGCCGTTCTCGGCCTCAGCAACAACCTCAAAGTCGTTCTTGGTCAGAATATCCTTTAGCATCATGCGCATAAACGCCGCGTCATCGACGATTAAAACCTTTTTGCCCATTCTGGAAACTCCTCCATAATGTGATTGACTTGTTGTCTGGAAATTTTATCTGCATTATAACACGAAACAGCTTGATTTTTACGATGCCGCCCGTGCTGCTCCTCCAGGTATAATGTCCGTTATTCTCACGCCGAAATTCTCGTCTATCACGACAACTTCACCGTGTGCGATTAGCTTTCCGTTGACGAGAATATCAACTGGTTCACCGGCCATTTTGTCGAGTTCGACGACTGCTCCGGCGGTTAGTGCGAGAATCTCTGATACGCTTTTGCGCGCCTTGCCGAGCTCCACCGTAACCCTCACGGGAATATCCGCGATTAGGTCTATCGGGCTCGGGACACCTCCCGTACTTCCGCCGCCTAAGGGCTGGAATGCCGCCGGTCTTACGTCAACTGCCGGGCCTGTGTTCTGCCGTCCTCCCATGATTCCTCCTCCTCCCATCGGGCTGCTGGCTTGCTGAGGCTCTGGCGGTCTGCCTCCTCCGCGCATAACGTTAGAGATGTCGAGCGCGTCATTGAGTGCGAGGCACGTCCATATGTTGAACGGAGCAAGGCCGTCAATGCTTACGTTTACGGGGCTGATCCAGAGCTTGGAGTCTGCGGGTTCGACGGCTATGGCTAGCCAGTCATCTTCTGCGAGTGCGGCAATGCTGTTCTCGGGCATCAGCTTGCGGTTTCCGAGAAGTCCGCTTAAGCTGGTGAAAGCACTTCCGACTACCTGGCTCAAGCCTTCCTGCGCGGCGTTCCAGTGCAGATCGCTGGGTTCTGGGAGCGGAGAGCCTCCTCCTCCCATCATGAGATCTGCGAGGGTCAGTGCACCGTTAGGCTCAACAACGAGCGATAACGGTTTGTCGTCGAAGCCACCGAACGTGCTCGAGAAGATGAAGGGAAGTTCCTTAAACTTGGCCGTGAAGTCCGTCTGCGTCATGATTTCCGGCGCGCTAATGCTGGTGGTTACGTTTTTTCCGGCAAGCATGTTGATGACGCTGTTCTCGGAGTTGGCGAAAACGTCGGCAACTTTGGCGAGCTGTTCGGAGTCTGCGTCAGAAATATCGTCCATATCTCCGAGCCCTTCGCCTCCGCCGGACAGCAGGGCGTTGATTTCGTCGGGACTCAATAAGTCATCAGGCATGTGGTTATTGGTCTCCTTTCTCTGGTATTATGACAGGCATCTCTTGCGACAGTACCTGCGTGATCTCTACTGCGTTGTTGCCGTTGAGCGTTCCGGGACGTGCCTTGAAGCGTATCTGGTTGCCCACACGTACATCTATCTGCGCGTCCTTGCGTTCGTCGAGGCGTATAACATCGCCGGGCTGGAGAGCATAAACGTCCGCGAGCGACAGCACCGTGTGTCCGAGCTCCATAGCCATCGGCATCTTCACCTGCATAACGGAATTGTTCAGCCAGTTTCTGACCTCATCGTCGGCCTTGTGGCTCGTTGACGCAAACCACTGCTGGGACGACAGCCTGTCCATTATCGGCTCCATCAGGAAATACGGGAAGCACAAGCTCACCATTCCTTCAACGTCAGAAACTCTCAGCTTCATTATGACGACGAGAACCATATCACTCGGCGAACATATCTGCACAAAGAACGGATTGCTCTCCATCGATTCGAACCTGAAGCGAACGTCAACAACCGTGCTCCAGCTGTCCTCGAGGAGCTCAAGGATGCGCATTATCACCCTCTCGATGACTGTCTTCTCGATGTCGGTGAGTTCGCGGACATTGCCGGTGAAAGTTCCTCTGCCGCCCAGCATTCTGTCTATTATCGTGAAGACTAATGCGGGGTTGATCTCGATGAGCATACTTCCTTCAAACGGGTGCATCTCAATCATTCCGATGACTGTCGGCTGAACCATGTAGTTCACGAACTCTTCATAGGCGAGCTGTTCGACGGAAGCGACTTCAGCGGACACGATGGAGCGTATCAGCGTGGACAGAACGGTGGTCATCTGGCGCGCGAAGGACTCGTGAATCATCTGTATTGCGCGGAGCTGATCCTTGCTGAACTTGTCGGGACGCTTGAAGTCGTAGACCTTGAGCTTGTCGTACTCGTCGGCCTTAGCGGCAATCTCGTCGATGCTTGTGCCGCTGGAGATCGACTTCATGAGTGCGTCGATGGCATCTTGTGATAGTACGTCCGGCATCTCTCACCTATTGCAGTATCATGCTCTCAAAGAGTACGTTGACTATCGGAGCTTCGCCGCCCACGTCAGGAAGCATTCTGTTCAGCGAACGCTTGATGTCCCCCGCGAACTGCAATGCTCCTTCTGCGCTGGTCAGGTCGTCGTAAACTCTGTCCTTGATGAGCATGAATATTTCGCTGCGGATTCTGTTCATCCAGCCTGGTGTCTGCACGAGCGCGGAAGCTCCTTCCTTCTCGACGAGCTCGAGGGACAGTGTGCAGTCGAGAACGTGCCGTCCTGCTCCGGCCAAGTTGCTGGTGAACTGTCCGATTGAGACGATAGGGCCGGGATTCTGGATTACGCGCCCCGCACCGATCTCGTTTTCGGTGTCTTTGGGAGCCATTGTGCGGCCAAGTATCAGGCCTCCTCCGAAACCTGCTCCGAACATTACGAGTCCTACTATTGCGAAAATCAGTATGCGCTTCATTTATGTATGTCTGTCCTCCTAAAAGATCTGCGGTATTCCTGCTTCCCTGTCGAGCGGTATATCTATAGGCTTAACAATAAGTTCTTCCTGCGGGATTTCTTCGCCGTCCTCGTAGTAAGCGAGAGCCATTTCATGAGCAGCATCCTTCAGCATCTCTTCGCAGTCGTCAATATCCTTGCCCGATGTAATAACGTTCGGCCACTCCAGAAGCTGTCCCATATATCCGAAGCCTTCCTCCAGCTTCGTGTAACATGCTGTGAATTTCATCCTCTCTCTCCTCCTTAACGTTTCGGGTACTGCGACAAGAACACTATCTCCACGCGCCGGTTCAGTGCCCTGTGCTGTGTCGTGTCGTTGGGCACAATCGGCTGTGCTGAGCTGAACCCTACAGCCTGCAGCTTCGTCGGGTCAAACCTCCCCGCACTCTCCATGTACGACGCAACCGCCGCCGCCCGCATCGAGCTCAGCCCCCAGTTGTCGCGGTAAATTCCTCCGTTCAGCACTCCCGCATCAGTGTGCCCCTCGACAGACGCAAACGGCACGTAATCCCTCACGAGCTCAGAGATCTTGTAGAGTGCTCGCATCCCCTCAGGCCGGAGGTCAGCGCGGCCGGGCTGGAACAGGAACTGGTCGCTTATCGACACAGCCACTCCGCGCTGGTTTATCGACACCTGAATATCACGCGTGAGATTCTCCGACCTCAAGTAACTGTTCAGAGTGTACGCAACATGCCGCGTGTCCAGCTCTACGCGCTCACTCGCACCGGGACTCGTGCCCATCTCTCCGCTCTTGTTCGGGTCAGCAGATTCTTCTGTGGTTACCCCGCCCTTCAGCACTCCCAGAGATCCCCTCAATGACAACAATGCCTTCTGGAACTTCTGCGCGTCTATCGAGGACATAGCGAACAGCAGGATGAAGAAGCACAGTATAAGCGTAACCATGTCCCCGTATGTGCCCATGTAGAACGGTGCGGAAAGTCCCGGTTCTTCGGGCTTCTTCTGGCGCGCCATACGTTAAGCCTCCTCCTGGTTGAAGGCTTCGCGCATTGCAGGAGGCAGATAAACCTTCAGCTTCTCTTCAACGATTCGCGGGTTCTCTCCGGCCTGAATCGCAAGGATACCCTCTACCATCAGTTCCATCGACTTGACTTCCTGCGCCGAACGTGCCGCCAGCTTCTTGCTGATAGGAGAACCGAACATGTTAGCCATCATTGAGCCGTACATTGTCGTGATAAGTGCGACCGCCATTCCGGGACCAAGAGCATTAACGTCCTGAAGGTTTCCGAGCATTGCAATTAGTCCGATCAGAGTTCCTATCATTCCGAACGACGGCGCAAACTCCGTAAGGTTGTCGAACACGGCTTTGTTCGCACTGTGCCTGTCCTCAAAGACTCCTATCTCCGTATCAAGGATTGCCCTCACAAGTTCCGGGTCTGTTCCGTCAACAACGAGCTGTATTGCCTTGCGCATGAAATCGCTGTCGACCTCCGCCACATCAGCTTCAAGAGAGAGCAGGCCTTCACGCCGTGCCTTCTCCGCAAAGCTGACTATCATCTGAACCATCCCCACAAGGTCAGGCTCTTTGAACGTAAAGACATTCTTCATACAGCCGCCTATAGCTTTAAGACGGTCGCCCGGGTTGGAGATGACTGTTGCTCCGATTGCTCCGCCGATTGTTATCATCAATGAGGGAACGTCGAAGTATGCCCCGATGTTTCCGCCAGAAGCCATCGACGCTACAACCAGAATCCATGTCGCGAGAAATCCTATCAGACTTGTTAAATCCAAAACGTGCTCACCTCTGACGTATTATTCCTTTGCTTCGTCGGCAGTGTTGGCGATTATGCACGTGTACCCTGCCGCTTTCCTGAATGCAATAATCTTCCTGTACACGTCCTTCACTTTCTCTTTGACGACGTAGCGGTGTCCGTTGAGAAGGCGCAGTACAGTATCCGGCGTTACATCAATAGTCTCTATCATGTCGGAGTTGAGCAGAAATGCCTCACCGTTCAAGCGATGTACTTCAATCACATATAACGCCAGCCCTTCAGTTGTAAAAATTGTGCATGAAAAATTACGTGTTTGGTAAATTGATGGATATATTATACGATTTTGAGGGGAAAAAGCGATAAAATAATCAGACCAAAAAATTTTCACACGACCAAAATTTACCGTCGGAGGTGTATTTCCTAGTATCATGTCCGAAAATATCAGTGAACTTCAGAATAGAATAGACTTCCTTGTGAACGGAGGAGCTCTGCAGCTATTGACTGACCTCCTCAACAGCAAGGGCATCAAGGCTCTTGTTGTCGAACCCAACGACTCAGCAGGACTGAGCGTCATCGGTGCGGCAGGCCTCGTCCCCGAAAGCCTCAGCCTCAAGGACGACGTTACTGCCCTGTTCCCTAAAGGTATCGCCCACGAAGCCTATGAACTTGAGTTCTCCGCCGCGTCGAAAACTTGGCCGGGAGTTGTTCACGTCAAGGGCGAGCACTGGAACGTGTATATCCTCCTCAAGGATAAGCCCGCCAACCCTGATGCTCTTCTCGCCGAGCTGAAGCCTTATGCTGGGCTTCTGAGGCTGTGGGAGACGTTCAAGAATATATCGTCAACGGAGAAGAAGCTCTCGCGCCTGTCCTATATGATTCTGGCGACAAAGAGTACCCTCGCGTCAATCTTTGAGCCGATGCCGTTACAGTATTTCGCGTCGTTCCTTAATGACGTGCTTCAGGAAAGCCTTTTCCCGAAATCAATCGTTATCCTCAAGGACGAAGGAAGCTACCTGACCGTCTTCAAGGGTAAAGCTGACAGCATTCCCGAGCGCAAAGGAGTTTACGCGTCGCAGATTCTTCCGCCCAACCCCGTAATCATGAGCAAGTACGAGCCCGCAGAAGTCCTCCTGCCTGTCGCGGAAGGTGATTGCCGTCTGTTCTGCCTCATGCAGTGGGACACCCTTCCTGACGACGAGATGATGAACTTCCTCGAGCTTCTCGGCAACCTCGCGGTACGGGCAATAGCCATCAACAACTTGCGCGCGCAGTCGAAGCAGACTGAAGCTAACATCTCGAGCGGAGAATTTACGGTGCTTTCACTGTCGAACGTCCTTAAAGTCCTCAAGGGAGCTGAGAGCAAGGAGAAATTCTGCTCGCTTCTTGTTGACATTTTCGCGGAACAGTCCCGCATGAGCACGTGCATTCTCTCGACGTGGAACGCCGGGCGCAAGGGCTACACCATCGCCGAGCACAGGACTGGGCACATAAAGGCCAGCGAGGACACGACGCTTCTGCCTTCGTCGACCGGGCCCGTACCTGCGGTGAAGGTCAGCGACACGGTGTACGACATTTCCGCAAAGTCCGCCGATTCTGTGTTCAAGTCGTGGGGCTTGGCCGGGTGTCCGTGGAAGGAAGCCATGAAGAATGCCGCGTACGTGTTCCCTGTGTGTGATGACAATTCGCTTATGGGGATTATCGCGCTCGGTGCAGGACAGGGCGCAAGGGCAGTGCTCGACCGTTCACAGATTGCTTCGCTGCAGCTGATTGCACAGTTTGCGGCGTATGAGTTCCGAAGATTTGAGTGATATGCAGATTCTAACGCCAGGCTTCACACGACAGAACCTGCTCACTCTGGATTACAGCGTGCTTCCCGTGCTTGCTAAAGAGGTGCGGGAAGTTATTGTAGAGACCGTGAAGAAGAACGGCGGGCATCTCGGCTCGTCGCTGGGAGTCGTCGAGCTGACAATAGCAATGCTCCGTAAGTTCGACCCGTTCAACGACAGGATAATCTTTGACGTTGGGCATCAGTCTTACCCGTACAAGATTCTTACTGACAGGTTCGACAGATTCAGCACGTTGAGGCTGAAGGACGGGATTGCGGGTTTCCCGCGCAGGAGCGAGAGTCCCGCCGACCACTTCAACACCGGGCACAGCAGCACGTCGATTTCTGCGGCACTGGGTTACGCCAAAGCGCGAGACCTTCTTGGGGAGAAACGGCATGTTGTGGCGTTCATCGGGGATGCGTCGTTAATCAACGGGCTTGCGTTCGAGGCACTGAATTACGTTCAGGACACGAACACAAAGCTGATTATCATCCTCAACGACAACAAGCACTCAATCAGCGAACCCATAGGGGGCTTCTCGACGATGCTGGCGCGTCTCTCAGCAAATACCTTCTACAGGCGAATCAAGAACGCGCTGCGCAGACGGACGAGCAACGACTTCAAGAAGTGGCTTGAAGGAGTCAGGAATCACATTCGAAGTCTGTTCAAGCCGTCAACAGTCTTTGATGAGATGGGTATAAAGTACTGGGGGCCGTTCGACGGGCACAACATCAGGAACATCGAGGAGATATTAGAGCTGGCCAAGAACTACTACCGGCCTGTGATTCTGCACTTCAACACGACGAAGGGCAAGGGAGTACCTGAAGCAGAGGCAGACCCTACGAAGTATCACCAGCTTTCTCCCGCCGGAGAGCCGAAGGGCCGGACGTGGAGCGAAGCCGCCAGCGATATGGCAGAAGAGATTGCGCGCCGTGATGAACGCATCGTGTGCCTGACCGCCGCAATGATTACGGGAGTGAAGCTCGAACATTTTGCGCGTGATTTCCCCCGCAGGTTCTTCGACGTGGGCATAGCGGAAAGCCACATGCTGACGATGGCCGCCGGGCTCGCCGCAGGAGGAATGCGCCCTTGGGTGTTCATCTACTCGACGTTCTTACAGCGCGCGATGGATCAGCTGATGCATGATATTGCCCTGCAGAATCTGCCTGTCGTCCTGATGGTTGACCGTGCTGGGCTGTCCGGCTCTGACGGTGATACTCATCAGGGACTGCTGGACATCTCGTGGGGAAGGGCAGTGCCGAACCTCGAGATTTACGCTCCGTGCGATGAAGCGTCATTGCGTGATGCTATGCTGAAGGCCTCAGTTCACAACGGCCCGACGCTGATACGTTACCCGCGCGGGTTAATCCCCTCCGAGAACCTCAGCCCGTCCGTGTGCGACGGAGGAATCCTGAAGCTCAGCGAAGGCAGCTTATGGGCGATGCTGGGGAACGGTGCGAGTGTCCCTGCAATGATCGAAGCTAGAGGCTTGGCCGGACGTGAAGGGCTGTGCGTTCCTGCAGTGTATGACGTTAGACGTGTGAAGCCGCTGGACGTTGAAGCACTCGACGACATTCTTGCGCGCTACAACCTTCTTGCTGTGCTCGAGGAGAGTTACGAGGCCGGAGGACTGGGCGAGGCTGTCGCGGCAAGGATTGCTGAGACGAACGCTGGAGTACGGCTCGTGAGGTTCGGAGTGCCTGATGTGTGCGTGAAACACGCCACGCAGTCGGAACAGCGCGAAATGTACGGCCTCACACCCGAGAACGTGATAGCACAGTGCAAAAAGTTCCTGCCTCATCATGAAGGATAAGGAACGTCTGGATAAGTTACTGCCTGAGCTTGGCCTCACCGATACGAGGAACAGGGCTCAGGCATTAATCATGGCCGGAAATGTCCGCGTCAACGGGCAGGTTATCACGAAGGCGGGCGCAATGTTCCCGCGCGATGCAGTTATCACCGTAGAAGGAGTGCGCCAGTGGGCAGGAAGAGGAGCGCAGAAGCTCTTGCGTGCGTTCAAGGTTTTCCCCATCAACGTTGAAGGGAAGGTGTGTGCTGACTTCGGCGCATCAACTGGAGGTTTTACGGATGTACTGCTGGCTAACGGTGCGCGGAAGGTCTACGCAATTGATGTGGGTTACGGGCAGCTTCTGTGGAGGCTGGCGAGCGATTCACGGGTCGTAGTCATGGACAGGACAAACGCACGCTACCTCACACGTTCGGACTTTCCCGAGCGGGTAGAGTTCTCCTCGTGCGATGTGTCGTTCATCTCCTTGAAGCTGATAATCCCTGTGATTGATGACGTAACGGAGGGTGATGCTGTTGTGCTCATAAAGCCGCAGTTCGAGGCCGGGCGCGAGAGAATCTCTAGGGGGGTTGTGAGGGACAAGGCAGTTCACGCCGACGTTCTGCGGGAGGTTCTGGCGTTCGTGAAGGAGAGCTCGGGCTTCGGCGTTGCTGGGCTCACTCACTCGCCGATACGCGGGCCTGAAGGTAATATAGAGTTCCTGTGCTGGCTGTCCCGCTCACATGACAGCAAGAATTGCGATGTTGATGCTATAGTTGACGAAGCGCATGAAAAGTTAGGGAAATAAGGAGGCACACTCATGAAGAAAGCACTAATCACGGGAGTAACCGGCCAAGACGGAGCATTCCTGACAGCGTTTCTGCTGAGAAAGGGTTACGAGGTTCACGGCCTCAAACGCAGAAGCTCTCTCTTCAACACAGCAAGAATCGACGAGTTCTACAAGGATCTTCACGACGAGGGGCACATGTTCTACCTGCATTACGGGGACATGACGGATTCCAGCAACCTCGTGCGTATGATGCAGACGATACAGCCCGACGAAGTCTACAACCTCGCGGCACAGAGCCACGTCCGGGTGTCGTTCGAGGAGCCGGAATACACGGCAGACTCTGACGGTCTGGGAACTCTGCGCCTGCTCGAGGCAATAAAGATTCTGGGTCTGGAGAAGCACACGAAGTTCTACCAGGCATCGACGAGCGAACTCTACGGCAAGGTTCAGGAGACACCCCAGAAGGAGACGACTCCCTTTTACCCGAGAAGCCCTTACGGTGTCGCTAAGCTCTATGCATACTGGATAACGGTGAACTACCGCGAGGCCTACGGGATGTTCGCGTGCAACGGAATACTGTTCAATCACGAGTCGGAGCTGAGGGGAGAAACGTTCGTTACCCGCAAGATAACCCGCGCCGCCGCACGTATCGCGCTGGGACTTCAGGAGCGCACGTATCTCGGCAACCTCAACGCAAAACGCGACTGGGGGCACGCAGAAGATTACGTCAAAGCAATGTGGATGATTCTTCAGCAGGACCAACCTGATGACTTCGTGATAGCTACTGGAGAGACGCACTCAGTGAGGGAGTTCGCGACGCTGGCATTCCGCGAGGCGGGGATAGAGCTCGAGTGGCAGGGCGAAGGTGTCGACGAGAAGGGGATAGACACGCGCACGGGCAAGGCGGTTGTGGTTGTTGACCCGCAGTATTTCCGCCCGACGGAAGTAGACCTGCTGCTCGGCGATCCGTCGAAGGCCGAAAGAGTCTTAGGCTGGAAGAGGAAAGTAACTTTCCCCGAGCTCGTCAGGCGAATGGTGAAGTACGACCTCGAACTGTTCAAGAAGGACATACTCATCCGCGACGCGGGCTACACGGTTACGAGCGCGCTCGAGGAGGCGTGAGCTGTTACAGCGGGCAGGAGCTAATCACTGTCCGCCATAACTTCACCCTTGAACTCACCTTTTCGGCACAAGCTCTTGACCTTGCACCACTGGCACAGATCACAGCTGTACTCAGGCGAGAACTCTCCGCGTTCCAGAACCCTCACCGCACATTTCATTGCGTATTCACCCTCAAGAGTGCGGGCTGTTATGTCGCCGTCGAACGTCTTTGACGCGTACTCGCTAAAGGCGGCCTGCGCAGACTTCTCGATTGTCCCGGAGACTTTGCCGTCCTCGAGGCCGAGAATGTACACCCCCGCCAAGCTGCAACTCTTGAACATCGCCGCGTACACCGAAAGCTGAAGCCCCCGTGCGAACTCCTTGCGTCCGTCTTTATTCCACCAGTACGAAGCTATCGCGGTTTTGTCGTCGTATTTCTCGCCCTTGCCGGTCTTGTAGTCAGCGATGAAGGCTGAAGTAGTGCCGTCGGGTGCCCTGAGAATCTCTACCCTGTCGCACTGTCCAAAGAACGCAACGCCATCAGAATCCTCCTTCAGGTGCGCTTCCTTCTCAATCAGAATCTCAGTGTGCGTCCAGCCCGCTTTGTGAAGGCCGTCAAGTATGCCCATTTGAAGCCTCTTCAGCCTGTCAGCACGCCAATACACGGAAGACAGCCTCCTCTTCAGCCGCAAATCGTGAATGAGCCTGCGGAAATCCTCGTAATCTTCCGCGACGCTCTCCAGCCTCTGCCATTCCTTGTCGGCTATATCTTTGAAGACACTGCCCGGAGCGTTCATGTCTTCGCGGTAAGCCTTCCAGACGCACTCCCAGTACTTGTGCAGGAGATCTCCCCACTTTGCGGAACTTGCTAGCTCTGAGGACGGCTCGTAGATTCCTGCCTGCCTCCTCTGCCACCACAGGAACGGGCAGAGCAGAAGTTCGCGGATGTCGCTCGCTCCGACATGCTTTGCCTCCTTCGTGATTACGGGCGGTGTGCGCTGGATTGTGCCTCCTGCGTCAACCTCTGGGAAAGTGAAGCCGTCCCCGCCGAGCAGAATCGAGATTCCTTCCGCAGGTAAACTCTCCACCTTCCAGCCCGTCATCTCGTCCCTGAACCTCTGCATGAACGGGGACTCTGAGACCGGCCGTCCTTCGTCGTCAAGCAGAGGCCGTGAGATTATCGTCAGGTTTTCGCCCGTGTGCACAAGCCTCCTGAACACTGCCTCCTTCTGCTGTGCCTTGTCGTTCAGCGTGGGAAGGTAAACGTTCATGCCGGTGAGCTTGATGCGCTCCTCCGTGCCCAGAAGAGGCGATGCCTGCATGTTGCCGGAGTATTCGCGCATCGTTACGCCCGTCATTATCCAGACCGGGAACGAGGCCAAGACCGGCGGCTGTCCGGTGAAGATTCTCACGCTGTTTGCCGTCTGGATAGGAGCGCGGGTGTTGGTGTTCCTGCACCACGTCTCAAGGAAGCTGTACGCCTCCTCGCCGCTGAGCCTGAGGTCAAGCACCGGCCCGAGATCCGGCGAAAGTTCGTCGAGCGTCAAGGCTTTGTGCCTGACGGTCTCTATCGCACTCGCTGTCTGCCGGACTGCCTCGTCGAGCTCGGGTAAGTCCGCTGTCCTGTCCTTGCGTTCAAGCCACGTGTTCAGGAAGTCGCGGAACATTGCCATGATTTTGCTGGGAGTGTGCTTCTTGCTGAAGACCTCGCAGAATTTCCGTATATTCTGCATCGCCTTCAGTGCGTCAGCGAACACCTCGCCTGTACCTCCCGCTAAATACTCCTCCCAGTTGTTGAGGCCGGTACGTCCGTCCCTGAACGCTTCTAGTGCGGGGAAGCCAGAGCCCGCAAAGCACGGCTGAGTGAGCAGCATCGCGGTGTCGTACGTCGGGAAGCTCCTCGTGTGCAGGCCGTAGACTGAGGCCAAGACCTTGCCCGGCAGCGTCTGGCTTATGGGAATGCCGCTCATGAAGTCATACGGTATCCCGTACCTCGCGAAAGCCTGCGCAAACGAGTCCTCCCTGCCGTCCTTTAGCATCATGCCTATCGCGTCAAAGCCCGGAAATTCTCCCATCTCCGGCTTCTCGCCCGCAGACCACAAGGCCAGCGTACGCGCAATCATCTCGGCTTCAAGCCCGGGCTCAGTGATGTTGAGCTCGAGCACTCGTCCTGACGACGGAGCAGCTTTTACCCTCTGCCCGAACTGCGAGGCCGCGTCGCCGAAACCTTCCAGCCCGGCTTCAGGCTTGATGATGATTACTTCCCTGCACCTGTCCTCAAGAGCACGCACAAGCTCAAGCTGGCTGTGGTTGAAGGACAGGAAGCCCGTGAACACCATCACGTAATCTTTTCCCCACGACTGATTAGCCCGCAAGGCCTCAACTGTCGCGGTGCACACCTGCGCGCTGTCGATTAGACGGTGAGCGTCAAGGTACTCGATATAGTGCGAATAAACTTCCGGCAGGAGAAATTCTTCGGGTTTGTCGCTGTCGGGGTTGTGAGTGAGCTTTTCGGGGGATACCGCCTCGTTGAGGAGCTCCCTGACATCCCGCGAAAGCACAAGAAGGAAGCCCGGCCTGCGTATTCCGGGCAGTGCGTCGAGCTTGGCTTTGTACTTGGGGATTACGCCTTCGAGGATTGAGCCGAGAATCAGAAGGTGATCCGGCGGAGAGAACATTCCGCGCCGGGATTCCTTGCTGACGGCTTCGTAGAGGTCATTCCACGTCCACGCGTCGGGCTCGCTGATGAAGAATTTGTCTTTTCGTGAAGGGATGATTATGTGCGTGTAGCTGTCCCTCTCGAGGCCGGAGAGTATCCCCGACAGGTCTTCAGCGTTGGAATATGCGAAAATTTTTGCGCTCATCGCTGGCCTCTATTCCGCCGGTGCGAAAGTTACGTCCGTGTCGCCCGTCGAAGCGAACATCTCCGCTCCTGCGTCAATGTGCCCGAGATGCTGCCGCCTGAAACGTTCGCCGTTCTGCTTGTAGAGAATCACCAGACACCTTCTCGGCGGCCAGTAGATGATGTCCCCTACGCTGTAGTTCGTCGCGGTCTGCTTTGTCTCGGGGAGCTTGCCGGGCATGAAGAAGCACATCTCGCGCTCGTATAGGTCTTTCATCTTCACGGTAAACGGCATCATCTCATAGAGAGACCTCGAGGCCACGTTGTCCTCAAGAGTAGCGTAGAGATTTCTGCCATTCGCCGCAATGATGATCCTCATCTCGCCTGCCCAAGCACTCCCGGCCAAGACCAGCAGCAGAACAACAACGGCTGTTAGCCTCCGCATGAGCCGGAGCACCCTGCACAGCCCATCCCGCAAGAACCTGACTTCCACGCGTTGATGACGGGCACGAAGATGTCCATTATCGCGGGGATTTCCTCATAGCCTTCGTCCTCGTCGGTGAGGCCGAGAACCTGCATTACTTCGCTGGGAGTCTCGTAGCCGTCAAGAATGCTCTGTACGATGTCCCGAAGGTAAACTCCCCTATCCTTGCACACAGGAGTGTCCGCCGGAGCACGGCTCCAGTCGATGCGTGATGTTACGCGTTCTTCCATGATTACACCTCCAAAAAATTAACCCGCAAGACCCTCGATGAGTCCTGCGGGCTGAATTATACCAGTTTCTACAGCTTCGCCGCGATTGCCTGGATAAACTGCTTGCTGTCCACAACCTGAGGAACTACGCCCTCGCACAGGCCGGACAAGTCCTTAGTCATTACGCCGCCCTCAATGGTGCTGATGGTGGCCTTCTCGAGCCTGTCCGCGAAGTCTACAAGCTCTGCGTTGCCGTCAAGCTCGCCGCGCTTCCTGAGTGCTCCGCTCCACGCGAAGATCGTTGCGACAGGGTTCGTTGAAGTCATCTTGCCCTCGTCGCGGTAACGGTAATAGTGCTTCGTTACTGTTCCGTGTGCCGCCTCGTACTCGAAGTTCCCGTCGGGCGAGACAAGTACGGAGGTCATCATTGCCAGCGAGCCGAAAGCCGTGCTGACCATGTCGCTCATAACGTCGCCGTCGTAGTTCTTGCACGCCCAGATGAAGCCGCCCTCTGAACGCATGACCCTTGCTACTGCGTCGTCAATCAGCGTGTAGAAGTAGGTGATTCCTGCCGCCTTGAACCTCTCGGCATACTCTGCGTCAAAGATTGCTTGGAAACGCAGCTTGAAGGTCTGGTCGTACTGCTTGGAGATTGTGTCCTTCGTCGCAAACCAGATGTCCTGCTTCGTCGAGAGCGCGTACTCAAAGCACGAACGTGCGAATGACTCTATCGAGGTGTCCTTGTTGTACATTGCCTGAAGAACGCCGGGGCACTCGTACTCGTAGACTGTCTCGCGGAAAGTCGTCCCGTTCTTGCCCGTGAAGAGAAGCTCAGCCTTGCCGGGTTCGGGTACGCGGAACTCTGTTCCCCTGTACACGTCGCCGTATGCATGACGCGCAATCGTGATGGGCTTCTTCCAGTTCTTGACGACCGGCTTGATTACGCTCGTGAGGATCGGTGCGCGGAAGACTGTCCCGTCAAGCACTGCACGGATCGTGCCGTTGGGGGACTTCCACATCTCGTGGAGGTTATACTCCTCGACTCTCTGCTTGTTGGGGGTGATGGTTGCGCACTTTACGCCGACGTGATGCTTCTTGATGGCCTCTGCGGCTTCCCAAGTGATTTTGTCGCGCGTCTCGTCTCTCTTCGGCAGGCCGAGATCGTAGTACTCCATGTTAAGCTCAACGAACGGCAGAAGGAGGTCGTCCTTGATGATCTGCCACAGTACGCGGGTCATTTCGTCGCCGTCCATCTCAACGATGGGGTTGGCCATTTTTATCTTGCCCATGATGAATCGTGTCTCCCTTCAGAATTTATGTGTTGGTGAAACGCCCCCCGAACGGATCAGGGGGCAGGTGCTGCCGCTAAAGTTACTTCTTGCCGTTGCGGTTGAAGTTGATCAGGCAGCCGGCCTTGACGATGGTTCTCTCATTCTCGGTCATAGGCTGGATGTACAGCTCTGCCTCGAACACCTTGCCGCCCTTGATGACGTACGCCTTGATGCTCTCGAGCGCGTTGTTGTCGAGTGCCGTCCTGATGCCGGGAACGTACACGTAATCTCCGACCTCGAAGTCAGGCTGTCCCTTGAGGTGGAACGGTATCATTCCCCAGTTCATGCAGTTCGAGCGGTAACGCTTCGTGGCGTACTCCTGCGTGATGTTGGCGAGTGCTCCAAGAACGCGCTGGCAGCTTGCCGCCTGCTCACGTGCCGAGCCGTCGCCGGGCTTGTTGGCGTAAATCGTCGAGCCGAACTCGATCGTCATCGGGTCAACGCCTTCCTGTCCGGGTATCGTCTTTATGGCCGCGTAGACTTCCGCAAGTTCGCCATGAGCCGGGCTGATACCCTTCAGCCTCTCGTACTCAATCTTCTGGACTTCCTTTGCCCTGCCGACGTACTCGGGGTCTCTGCGCGAGAGCGTGAACTCTGCAAGTCCGAGCGGGTTCGAACGGTAGGAGCTGGTTTCGCCGGACGGAATAAGCTCGTCGGTCGTCGTAACTTCGTCGAGAATCTTGGACACTACGCGCAGAAGGATATTCTCCGCGAGAGGCTCCTGCTCCGGCCAGTCCTTGATGTTCGGGCCGAAACGCATCGGCGACTCAGGGTTAGCCTTGCCGAAGCCCCAGTACACTCTGGACTTGTAGGCCTTGTCGTCGTAGTGGTAGGCAGGAATGTCGCCCCAGCAGTCGAGGTCTTCAGCTGATGTGAGCTTTCCGCCGTTTGCCGCTGTTGCCGCGATTGAGCGTGCGTCCATGAGTGCCACTGCTGACATCTGGCCGTTGCCGGGCTTTGAGCCTTCGCGGTTCGGGAAGTTGCGGGTTGTGTGGCGGATGGAGAATGCGTTGTTGGCTGGTGTGTCGCCTGCGCCGAAGCACGGTCCGCAGAACGCCGTCCTGATGATTGCGCCGGCATCCATGAGGTCAGCGAGGAAGCCCTTGCGGTCAAGGTCAACGAACACGGGCTGGCTGGACGGGTAAACGCTCAGGTAGAACTCGTCGAAGCCGCAGGACTTGCCCTTCAGTGCGTGTGCCGCCTCAACAACGTTGGTGTAGTTTCCGCCTGCGCACCCGCCGATGACTCCCTGCTGAACCTGAAGCCTTCCGTCGGGCGTAATCTTGTCCATCATCGTGAACGTTGCGCGTCCGCCTGCTACCTTCGCCGCTCTCTTCTCTGTGTCCGCGAGAATGTCCTTCATGTTCTCGTAGAACTCAGCGATCGTGTAAGCGTTTGACGGGTGGAAAGGAAGCGCGATCATCGGGCGTATCTTGGAGAGGTCGATCTCCACGCATCCGTCATAGTACGCGACATCCGCAGGGTTGAGCTCCTTGTAGTCTCCGGCTCTGCCGTGCTCTGCAAGGAACGCCTTTGTGTCGTCGTCCGTCCTCCACACTGATGATAAGCAGGTGGTCTCGGTGGTCATTACGTCAACGCCGTTGCGGTAGTCCGTCGTCATTGAGGACACGCCAGGGCCTACGAACTCCATGACCTTATTCTTGACGTAGCCGCTCTCGAAGACTGCCTTGACGATTGCGAGGGCGATGTCATGCGGGCCGACGAACGGTGCGGGCTTGCCGGTCATGTAGATTGCTACAACGCCGGGATACGCGACATCGTATGTGTCCTCGAGGAGCTGCTTCACGAGCTCGCCGCCGCCTTCACCGATTGCCATCGTGCCGAGCGCGCCGTAGCGGGTGTGGCTGTCCGAACCCAGAATCATCTTGCCGCAGCCTGCAAACATCTCGCGCATGAACTGGTGAATTACTGCGATGTGCGGAGGAACGTAAATTCCGCCGTACTTCTTGGCCGCACTCAGACCGAAATAGTGGTCGTCGTCGTTGATTGTTCCGCCGACTGCGCAAAGCGAGTTATGACAGTTGGTCATTGCGTAGGGAAGCGGGAACTTCTTCATTCCTGACGCTCTGGCAGTCTGGATGATGCCGACAAACGTGATGTCGTGGCTGGCCATTGCGTCGAACTTGATGCGCAGGTGATCCATGTCGTCAGACGTATTGTGCGACTTCATGATGCCGTAAGCGATCGTGCCCTTCTTTGCGTCGGCCTTGACGTACTTGCCGCCAGCCTGGCTCTCGGGGACTATCGTTGTGCCGTTGACGAGATAGACACCTTCATCGTAGAGTTTGATCATTAAGGTTATACCCCCTCAGAAATATATATGATGTACAGAAAAAATATTGTCGTGAAAAAATGTGAGTGTGTACTAAAATTTTGTTTCCTGAATTATAACACGTTGGGATAAATTCAAATGTACGTGTAATTCAGTAGATAATCATCTCTTAGTCCTTGCCGCACGATGCCATGTTCATTATCGCCTTCACGAAATCCGGCATACTCACTCCGACTGCTCCTGCTGCTTTCGGGACGAGGCTTGTTGCGGTCATTCCCGGAGCTGTGTTGACCTCAAGGATGTAGGCTTCACCTTCCGGCGTGAGGCGGAAATCCGCCCTGCTGTAGCCCGAGCATCCCAGCACCTCGTGAGCCTTCACCGCGAGTTCGCTGACGTGTGCCGCTTCTTCTGTGGTGATTGGTGCGGGGACAAGGTATTCTGTCGCGCCTTTGGTGTACTTGTTCTTGTAGTCGTAGAAGCCCGTGTGCGGGTCAATCTCGATTACGGGGAGGGCTTCTGTTCTGCCGTCGTGCTCCCAGACTGCGCAGGTGAGTTCCCGTCCCTCTATGTAACGCTCTATGAACACGTCGCCTTCGTAGCTCGCGCGTGCTGTCTCTGCCGCCTGACGAAGGAGCTCGTCAGTTGCGCCGTGAATTATCGTTATCCCGACGGTACTGCCTCCGCTAGAGGGCTTGACGACGACATCACTGCCGAGTTTCGTGATGACTTCCTCAAGGCTCACCGGCCAAGTCAGGCTCTCGGGGACAGGGATTCCGTTCTGCGCAAAGAGTGCCTGAGCACGTTCCTTGTTCATCGCGAGCGCGCTTGCTCTTGGCCCTGAACCCGTGTAGGGTATCCCCATCTCCTCAAGCCGTGCCTGAAGGTCTCCGTCTTCGCCCCAGTCTCCGTGCATCGCGATGAATGCTCCGTCGAAGCCCCTGATGTCCTCCGCCTCGTCAAGACTCCTGATGTCGAAAAGCTCAGCGGTGAAGCCCGCCTCATTCAGCGCGTCGCAGACTGCCTTGCCGCTCCGAAGGGAAACCTCGCGTTCTCTGCTGTCTCCTCCGCATAACACTGCAACATGTTTCAATAAAATCACCTCGACAATATTATAATTAATGCCGAAAGGAGGCGGTATCTCATGAAGAACAAGCCGCTGTTGATTCTCTATGTTATTGTCGTTGTGATGGCAGGTGCGCTGGTTTTCGGCGAAATGGATCGCGCAGACATTTTCGGCTCTGAGAGGCAGACGAAGTATACGATGTATGTCGGCCTCAACGACAAGGACTCGAACATGGAAGTATTCGGTTACGAGGAAGCAAAGGAAGCCATGTTCTTAATCGCGAAAAAGTACACGGGAGGGGCAACCTTCCAGCACGCGCAGGGTTTCTGGTACGACAAAGAGAGCGATACCACTTACACCGAGAACACATTAGTGTGTGTCTTTCTGGACATTGAGCCGGAAGCCGTGAAGAGCATCATGGACGAGGCATTGAAGGTCTTTAACCAGAGCAACATACTTCTCGAGACGGAAGAAGTCAGAGAAGTCTTCTGCAGCAACTAGCGGAAAAAAATAATCCCCCCTGCGTAAGGGGGGTAATAATCGTTATCTCTTGTCGTACCACTCGCAGAGAAGCCCCGTAGCCACAAACATAGAGCTCCACGTTCCCGCGATGATACCCACAAGCATTGCGTAGCTGAACGCCTGAAGCACAGGCCCTCCCCACACGCACAGCGCAATAACAGGGAACAACGTAGTCAGCGTGGTGTTGATGGTTCTGCCCAGCGTCTGGTTCAGGGACTTGTTGACGAGGTTGACGATGCCCTCACGCGACAACGTGCCCCAGTTCTCGCGCACACGGTCGAGAATGATTATCGTGTTGTTCAGCGAGTAACCCACAATCGTGAGGATTGCCGCAATGAACGACGAACCTATCTCCATCTGCGTGAGGCTGAAGAAACCCAGCGCGATGATGACATCATGCACCAGCGGTATGACGCTCACAACCGCAAACCTGAACTGGAAGCGCAGTGTTATGTATATCAGTATCGCCACGAGAGCGATTGACACGCCGATTATTGCTTGGCGGCGAAGCTCCCCTCCGACTACCGGCCCGACTTTCTCGAAGCCCGTAACCTTCATGTCAGGGTAGTTTGTACTGAGAGCCTTCACGACGTTTTCGCGGCTCTCCTCTGTGTCCTCGTTGGTACGGATTATGATTCCCTTCTCGCCGAAATTCTGAATCATCGCTTCACGCGCTACTACTCCCGAAATTACCTGCCTGACGTTCGTGATGTCCGGCCTGTTCTCGAACTCTGCCTGTATGACGTTTCCGCCGGTGAAGTCTATTCCGAGATTGAGCCCCTTCGTGAGCAGAAGGATAATGCTTGCAATGACGAACACAAGGCTGATTGTCAGGGCAAGTTTGCGGCGGCTCATGAAGTCGAAATGCAGATTAAGTGCGCTCATCTTCTGGCATCTCCTCTCTTCACGAAAAGCTGAAGTATCGCTCTGGTTACAACTATGTTAGCGAAAACGCTCGCAACAAGTCCGACCGACAAAGTTACTCCGAACCCTCTCACCGAGCCCGAGCCGAAGTAGAACAGCACCAGTGCTGCAATCAGCGTCGTGATGTTGGAGTCCAGAATCGTAACGAGTGCTTTGCGGAAGCCCGAGTCCAGTGCGGCCATCGGTGTCTTGCCGGTGTTGCGCTCCTCACGAATGCGCTCGTAGATGAGAACGTTTCCGTCAACTGCCATTCCGAGCGTGAGGATGATACCTGCGATGCCCGGAAGCGTCAGGGTTGCGTTGAAGGCAATCAGCCCCGCGAAGATCAAAAGTACCGTAACAGCAAGTGCGATGTCCGCCGCAAGTCCTCTGAACTGGTAATAGATGAGCATGAACACGAGCACCATTGCCGCGCCGAAAAGTCCTGCCTCGAGTCCCTGCTTGATGCTGTCAGCACCCAAGCTCGGCCCTACTGACCTGTTCTCGGCAATTTCTACCGCAACAGGAAGTGCACCGGCCTTCAGCATTATTGCGAGACGTGCGGCTTCCTCGTTGGTGAAACGCCCGGTAATCTGCGCCCTGCCTCCCGAGATTCTGTCCTGAACTACGGGAGCTGAAATCACTACGTTATCGAGCACAATCGCCAGCTGTTTGCCGACCATTCTTGCCGTAGCTTCCTCGAAGAGCCTTGCGCCCTCAGAGTTGAACTCGAGGGATACGCCCATTCTGCCGAGATTGTCGGGGGCAACTTCTGCATTAACGAGGTCTTTTCCCGAGAGAACCACAGGCCCTAACAGGTAGAACCTTCCGGCTTCCTCTGCGGGTGCAACGATTGAGCCGGGATTGGCCGCAACCTTCGCGACGAGGTCTGCGCTGGCGTTGCTTATCTGCTCGACTGCCTGCTTCCACCGTTCCTGAGCGTTCACAAACTGTATGTCGCTGTCGTAATTGCTCCTTACAGGTGCGGGAGGTGTTGCCATTCCCGTCTGGTCTATTACTTCGCGGAAATCCATCTGCGCAGTGCGTCCGATGAGTTCGAGTGCCGCCGCAGGGTCCTGAATGCCGGGAAGGTCAACTATGATTCTGTCCGAGCCCGACTTCTGGATGATGGGTTCAGCAACTCCGTACTGGTCGATTCTGTTGCGCAGTACCGCAAGAAGCCTGTCTATGCTGTCATCGCGGAGGGGGGCTTCCGGCGTTGCCTTTGCCTGAAGGACTATGTGAGCTCCGCCCTTGAGGTCAAGACCGAGATTCAGGCTGTCCTTCTCGAAGTACGCGAAGCATCCTGCTGCCGCGATTACGATAATTACCAGCCAGAAGCGAAATCTGTCCGTACGGTTCATTAAGATGCTGCCTCCGTCTTTGCAGCAGCACGCTTGCCCTGAACTGCTGACTTCAGGATAGTTACGCGCACGCCTTCAGCAATCTCAATCTGGAACGAGTCATCACGCACTTCACGGACTGTCCCGAAGAAGCCGCCTATCGTGATGATCTGGTCTCCGCGCGCGATGCTGTCTATCATGTTCTTCTGCTGTTTGTCGCGCTTCCTCTGCGGCCTTATGATGAAGAAGTAGAAGATAAGCACGAATATAGCAAGGGGAAAGAGCATCCCCATAAGTCCGCCCTGCTGGGCTGCTCCTTCTCCTGCACCTGCACCGCCCGAGCCTGAGGGTGCACTCCCTCCGCAAGGCGATACCGCTGTTGTTGTTTCTGCCATGTCTAAAACATTACCTCCAAAAAGTTACTGCTTCTTTCTCCAGGCTACAGCCTCAATCTCGAGGCCGACACCCTTCGGAAGATCCTTCACCGCCACGAATGACCTTGCAGGTGCATCATGGCTGAAATACTCTGCGTACACACCATTAATCTCCGCAAAGTTGGCTATGTCCGCCGCAAATACAGTTGTCTTGACGACATCAGAGAGCGTGTACCCTGCCGCAAGAACGATTGCCTTAAGGTTCTCGAGGGACTGCCGGGCCTGGTCTGCGATTGCTGAAGGGACATTGCCGGTTGCCGGGTCAACAGGAATCTGACCCGATACATAGAGAAACTCTCCGGCCTTGATTGCCTGAGAGTAAGGGCCGATGGCGGCAGGAGCTTCCTTTGTGGAAACTACCTGCCTGACCTCTGCCTGCTCGAGGATGATTTCGGGGTCTGCAAATGCCATGATGACCTACTTCTTCCACATCGGGGAATATCTCTTGAGGCCGGCATAACGCGCTGTGTCTCCGAGCTCTTCCTCAATCCTGATGAGCTGGTTGTACTTCGCGATTCTGTCGGTACGCGCGATGCTTCCCGTCTTAATCTGTCCTGCACGTGTTGCGACGGAGAGGTCTGCGATGAAGGAGTCTGCAGTCTCGCCGCTCCTGTGGGACACTACGGCCGCATAGCCCGCGTCGTTGGCCATCTGGATGACCTGCAGGGTCTCGCTGACTGTGCCGATCTGGTTCAGCTTAACGAGGACTGCATTTGCCACGCCCTGAGTGATTCCGCGCTCGAGAATCTTGGGGTTGGTAACGAACAGGTCATCGCCGACAAGCTGAATCTTTCCGCCGAGTGCCGCAGTGAGTGCCGCCCAGCCTTCCCAGTCGTCCTCAGCGCATCCGTCCTCGATGGAGATCAGCGGGTAATTTGCCGCGAGGTCCTCGTACATCTTCACGAGCTCGGCTGAGGTGTACTCTGCACCGCCGCTCTTGGTGAACACGTACTTGTTCTTCTCGGTGTCGAAGAACTCTGACGACGCAACGTCAAGCGCGAAGCTGACATCTTTGCCGGGCGTGTACCCTGCCTTGTTGATGGCTTCCATGAGAAGGTCAAGAGCCTCGCGGTTGTCCTTAAGGTTGGGGGCAAATCCGCCTTCGTCGCCTACGCCCGTCGAGTATCCGCGCCCCTTTACGCAGGACTTCAGCGCGTGGTAGGTCTCTGCGCCCATTCTGAGGGCTTCCTTGAAGCTGGGTGCGTTGTGCGGGACAATCATGAACTCCTGGAAGTCGACTGTGGAGTCTGCGTGAGCTCCGCCGTTGATGACGTTCATCATGGGTGTGGGAAGGAGATACCCGCCGATTCCGCCGAGCCACTGATAGAGTTCTACGCCGTGAGACTGTGCGGCTGCCCTTGCTGCTGCCATTGACACGCCAAGAATTGCGTTTGCGCCGAGATTGGACTTGCCGTCCGTGCCGTCGAGAGCGATCATTGCGCGGTCAAGCGAACCCTGATCGTCTGCGTCCATTCCGAGAATCTCGGGGGCTATCTTCTCGTTGACGTTGTCGACTGCGTGCTGGGTGCCTTTTCCGCCGTAACGTGCTTCCTTGTCGCGAAGCTCTAACGCCTCGTGAACGCCCGTTGATGCTCCTGAGGGGACAGCGGCGCGGCCAAGTGAGCCGTCCTCGAGGTAAACGTCAACTTCAACGGTGGGATTTCCGCGTGAGTCAAGGATTTCGCGGCCATGAATTCCGATAATAGATGCCATGAAAAATTTTCCTCCTGTCAAGAATTTGGGTATGTGTAATTATAAAGTGTTATGGCGAAAAATTAAAACGGTTTTTCGTCGGGCTTAACAGGCCTTTCTTCGAGCTGCTCCCACGAAATGACTTTTGGGCGTTTGAGTATCGCTTCATCGGCGATGAGTACCTTGACCTTCAGGACGCGGTTGATGTAGGCAATCTCGATGATGCTGCCTTCGCGGACTTCGGCGGAAGGTTTGCACTCCCGGCCGTCGAGACGGACTGCGCCGAGCTCTATCATTTCTTGGGCGACAGTGCGGCGTTTGACGAGGCGGGCGAGCTTAAGGAATTTGTCGAGCCTCATAGTGTGTGCCTCCTTTTGCTGTAGAATAGGGAATATATTAACACTATCAGGAGGGGTAATCATGGAAGCAGTATTAGAGCGTGAGGCAGCGGCAACGAAGGTAGACTGGCGCGACATCGAGATGTATTACGATGACGGCAGGAGAATAACGAACCCTGACATCCTGCAAAGCATCGCGGAAGGACAGGAGCTTATTGCGGAATGGGACAGGCGCATTGAGCGCACGGGCATGGCGGAAGCTATGAGGAGGTACTACGAGGGGGACGATGACGTTGACGGCGAAGAAGAGTAGCGAACGCAAACGCACCCCATTTCCCCGAGAAATTCTGTATACGTCGAGCGGGTTCGTCAAGGATTGGGAAAGACTGAAGGAGTCCGGCAAGCATGATATGCACCTCATCAAGGAAGCTATATCACTGCTGATGATGAACGACGGGCCTCTTCCCGCTGAATGGAGAGACCACAAACTGACCGGCAAGTTTGAAGGTTTCAGGGAATGCCATGTTAAGGGGGACTTGTTGCTGATCTACCAGATACACAAGAAGTCCTATTGCGAAGTAGTGGTGTGCTACAACATCAAAACACACTCGGAAGCGTTCTAGGGCGCAAGAAGCAAAGAAGCTGTCCTCACGGTCGGGGACAGCTTTTGTATTGTGGGGCAAAGAAATTCCGGGTCAGGCATACCCGAAAATGTCGTCAGCCGTCAGGGTTGGATTCCGGGCTAGGGGTTAGCCCCCCCCCCCCCCACCACTAGGAACAGGCTCAATCTTGCCGGAGAGGAGTGTAACCTTGAAGCTGTACACACCTGTTCCTAAAAGCACTGTCGCATTACCATTGTTGTTGTACTTTCCGTAGCCCTTAATCTTCTGCAGAGCTTCTCTTACAGCATCCTTGTCAGGTTCACTGCCGAAGTCCACAGTAACAGACCAATTAACGCTACCTTCACCCTCTGCCGTGTACGTGGTATTCCCGCTGCCAAAATCAACCCAAGTAGGAATGCTTGCTTTAAGCATATCATCTGCCTTCAGAGTAGAAATATTGTCTGTCGCGTCGTTGACATACAGCATAGCCGCAGTCCTGCACGCTTCCACGTTCGACGCGATAGCCACTGCCTTAGCCTTCGCTGTCGACCCGCTCGTCGCAACTGACATCGTCGCCGAAAGTGCGCCCACAATCGCAATCACTATCAGCAGCTCAACCAGCGTAAAACCTTCGCGCTTCATCTTCATGTTACGATACACCTCCCGCTAAACAATACCCCCCGGCATTTCGGCCGGAGGGCAACCGTACTACCTTACGCGATAATCTTCTGTGCCTCTTCCTGAATCTGCTTCAGGTGCTCGGGGCTCACGAAACTTTCCGCGTACAGCTTGCAGATGTTCTCCGTTCCTGACGGACGAGCCGCAAACCACCCGTTCGCCGTCGTAACCTTCAGGCCTCCGATTGATGCATTGTTGCCCGGTGCCTTCGTGAACTTCGCCGTAATCGCATCTCCCGCAAGCGTGCTCGCCTTGATGTCCTCAGGAGACAGCTTCCCGAGTGCCGCCTTCTGTTCCGGCGTTGCTGGAGTGTCGATGCGCGCATAGAAGCTCGTCCCGTACTTGGCCGTAATCTCCGCGTAGTGCTCAGCAGGGTTCTTCCCCGTAGTCGCCGTAATCTCGCACGCCAGCAGATCCATGATTATGCCGTCCTTGTCCGTCGTCCAGACGCTTCCGTCCCTGCACAGGAACGATGCACCCGCGCTCTCTTCTCCGCCGAAGCCCATAGAGCCGTCAAGCAGCCCCTCAACGAACCACTTGAACCCTACAGGCACTTCACACAGCTTGCGGCCGATTCCTGCGGTTACACGGTCAATGATTGAGCTCGAGACTACAGTCTTGCCGACCATCGCATCAGCACGCCAGCCCTTACGTGTCGTGAACAGGTGCTGTACCGCAACAGCAAGGTACGCGTTCGGGTTCATGAGACCCTGCGGAGTTACGATGCCGTGCCGGTCATAGTCCGTGTCGTTCCCGAAAGCTATGTCGTAGTCGTCCTTCAGGCGGATGAGGTTCGCCATCGCGTAAGGCGATGAACAGTCCATCCTGATTTTGCCGTCATGGTCAGGAGGCATGAACGAGAATGTCGGGTCAAGGTTGGGGTTGACGACGGTGAGGTTCTTGATGCCGTAGACTTCTGCGATGGGCTCCCAGTAGTAGATGCCGCTTCCGCCTAACGGGTCTGCACCTATCTTCAGGCCTGACCTCGCAACTGCCTCCATGTCAACGACAGTCGCAAGTGCCTTCACGTAGGGCATCACGAAGTCCTCAAAGTGAACGTTGTCCATCTTGATTGCACGCTCAAACGGTACGCGCTTGATTGAGCCGACACCCTGACGAATAAGCTCGTTCGCACGGTTCTGAATCTTGCTCGTAATCTCCGGGCTCGCAGGGCCTCCCGAAGGCGGGTCGTACTTTATTCCGCCGTCAGTAGGGGGGTTGTGCGAAGGTGTGATGACCATTCCGTCAGCCTCAATGTTTCCGGGCGTGCGGTTGTGCTCGAGGATTGCGCGGGAGATTACCGGCGTGGGCGTTGGTGCGAAACCCTCCTGAAGGATGAGCTCGACTCCTGCCGCCGCAAGCACCTCAACGCACGTCCTCATTGACGGTTCGGAGAGAGCGTGCGTGTCTGCTCCGAGATACAGCGGCCCCTTGATGCCCTCAGCCGTACGGTGCTCGACGACTGCCTGTGCAATCGCGAGAATGTGCGCCTCGTTGAAGCTGTGAAGGGCTGAACTTCCGCGATGCCCGGATGTTCCGAACGCGACCTGCTGTGTCTTGTCGTCAGGATCTGGCGCAAGAGTGTAGTAGTCGCTAATGAGAGAAGGGATGTTGACTATCTTCTTTGCCTGCATATAATTATGCCTCCATTCTTCAATTGTGTTAATTTGGGAATGGCAGAATTATACCCTAAATGCCCCAGAATGTTACTCCCCTCTTAGTCCCCTCGTAGAACTCTATTATGTGCTGAATCTCCGGGATGTATTCCGCTTTCTTCTCCACCGCCTCAGCCAGCGACTGCGTGAATGTCCTGTCCTTGCTGTACAGCTCGCGGTAGAACTTCGTTATCGTCCTCCGCGTCTCCTCAGGGATACCTGCCCTCTCAAGCCCCACCTTGTTGAGCCCCGTAAGCCTCAGCGGTTCTCCCGAAGCAAGCGTGTAATGAGGAACGTCCTTCACCACTCTGTACAGCCCGCCTATCATGCAGTAGTCCCCTATCCTCACGAACTGGTGAACTCCCGCCATTCCGCCGAAGACCGTATGACTGCCTACCTGCACGAAGCCCGACAGCCCGACCTTGTTCGCGATGGTTACCCAGTCGCCTAGCCGTGTGTTGTGCGCAAGGTGAACGCCGTCCATGATGAAGCAGTTGTCGCCAACTACTGTCTCGTTTCCTTCGCCGGTAGCGCGGTTGATGGTTACGTTCTCGCGTATGAGGTTGTTGTTCCCTATCCTCACGTAGGAGACTTCTCCCTTGAAGCCGTGATCCTGCGGGTTGCCGCCTATCGCCGTGTACTCGCAGATCTCGCAGTTCTCGCCTATCGACACGTGGTCGTGAATGCTTACGTATGCCCGCAAGAGCGTTCCTGCTCCTATGCGTGCCCTGCCTTCGACTATGCAGAACGGCCCGATAGTAACTCCGTCGGCTATCTCGGCGTTGGGTGAGACTATCGCGCTTGGATGAATGTTTACGCTCACTCCTGACCCTCCTTCTTCTTCACGAGTGTGCTGCCGATTATGCACATGAACTCCGCTTCGGCCGCCGTCTCGCCGTTGACGGTTGCGGTGGTCTTGACCTTCGCGCTCCTGCTCCGTACGTTCGTGAGCTCTGCAGTCGTGATTAACTGGTCGCCGGGACGTACAGGCTTCCTGAAACGTGCACTGTCTATCCCCGCAAGAAACGCTATCTTGTCTTCGCCTTCCTTGCCCAGTCGCAGGCCGAGAAGTACGCTCGCTACCTGCCCCATCGATTCGAGAATCATTACGCCGGGCATCACAGGGTCGCCGGGAAAATGTCCATTGAAGAACGGCTCGTTTATCGTTACGTTCTTGTAGCCTGTTACGTGAGAGTCATCGTAGTCCGTTATCCTGTCCACCATCAGGAACGGGTAACGCTGCTTCAGAATCTTCATCACTTCGAGAATATCCATCTCTGCCATTAACCTTTATGCTCCTCTCAATCTTTCTGCAAGCTGAAGGTGTAGCTCATGACCCGCCTTCACCGCTATTACGTGCGCATTCACGGGGTGTCCTACTGCGGCCAAGTCCCCGATTAAGTCTAAGACCTTGTGCCTCACGAACTCATCAGGCCAGCGCAGGCCGCCTTTTGCCTCGATGGTTTCGCCGACGACTATTGCGTTGTCGAGGCTTCCTCCGAGTGCCATTCCATGACTGCGGAGGTAATCTATGTCCCGCTTCATCGCAAATGTTCGCGCCTGCGAGATTTCGTCGTAGTAGTTCCCGCTGTACTCGAAGAACTGTGTCCCGACAAAGTCATAATCCACAACGTACGTTATCCTGAAGGTATCGCCGGGCAGTGCCGCAACAAACCGTGTCCTGTCAGTGCCGTAAACACATACTGCTTCAGTCAGCGATGCTGCTTCTGCTGGTTCGCTGTCTTCCGAGTGCCGGAGAAGTTCATCACAGACCGTCCGCGAGCATCCGTCAAGCGCGGGCATCTCTCCTCCCTCAACCGTGAGGCTCACTCCACTCCAGATACCCAGTCCGGCAAGTGCTGAGAGTACGTGCTCGCAGGTGCGTATCCTCGTGCCGTCGGGATAGATGTAGTCCGAGCCGCGATTCGTCCCGCAAAGCGAGAGTTCGCGCAGAGGATAGCCGTTCATCATGATGCACGGGCTGTCGCAGGGCTCAATAGTCAGCCTGCAGTCTTGGCCGCTGTGGAGACCTTTACCCTCCATCAATATTTTCCCGTTAAGCCTCATGATTTTTGCACCACCTCTCAAGAACTCTCACTCTCTTGTACAGCGACGGCAAATCAGCAGAAAGCACCAGTGCTCTCTTGGCCTCGTTATGCGGACGGGCAGGGAAGCCGGACACAACCGAGTTTGCGGGTACGTCGTTCGTTACGCCGGTTCTCCCGGCAAGGATAGAGTTTGCTCCTATCCTCACGTGGTCAGTTATTCCGGCCTGAACCGAGATTGTTACGTTGTCTTCTATCACCGAGCTTCCTGCTATGCCGGTCATTGAACATATGATGCAGCTGCGCCCTACCTGCACGTTGTGCCCGATCTGAACGTGATTGTCTATCTTCGTTCCACTCCCAATAACCGTGTCGCCCATCGTTCCCCTGTCTATCGTCGTACACGCTCCTACCTCAACGTCATCGCCGATGGTTACTCCGCCGGTCTGAGGTATCTTCACGAGTCCTTCTGCTGTACGCTCAAAGCCGAAACCGTCCGCACCAATCACCGCCCCAGAGTGTATCAGGCAGTTCTTGCCGACTTTCACGCCGTCAAGAAGCGTGGCGTTCGGCTCAATGACCGTCCCCTCGCCGACACTGCACCCCTCACCGACAAACACCAACGCTCCGACGTATGCACTCGGCGAAACATCCGCACCCGCTGAGACTACGGCTGAAGGATGTATCCCTGCGGGCTTGGACTTGCGGCTGAAGAGTGCCAGCAGCTTCGGCAGCATCGCTCTGGGATTGGGCGTGATTATTCCGTCGCGCGGTGAAGTGAAGAAGTCCTCAGGAGCAGCAATCGGGACTTCCGGCGGCAAAATCTCCGCTATGTGCTTGTCCCAGATTACGCACAGTGATTGAGCGTCTGCTTTGTCGGGTGATGTTATGCGTGTAACTTCGCGGGATGGGTTGCCCCGCACCTCTAAACCAAGTGATTGCGCTATGTCTGATGTCTTCATGAGTCCTCCTCTTATAGTTGCCACTGGCCTCGTATTCCTACCTTGTCAGAACCAGTGCTATTGTAGTAAAGCTCTATCGACACGTGCTCGTCTATACGGTAGCCTAATGCCGCCTCGTGTTCCCTGAGTTCCGGCGACCAACGCCACAGAGCATAAGGCCTCCTAACTTTCGCGGGGATGTACTGCACGCGAAGATATATGCTGTCCTCCGGCCACTGCGCATCAATCCCAATGAACAGGTTGTCCAGTGCCTCGAACCTCACACCGATGCGGCGCGTTACCTCAAAGTCATTCAGCGAGAACAAAAGCTCCGTGTAGAGCTCTGCCCGCCAGCCCGGACGGAAACCGAAGAACAGTCCCGCCTCCGGGTATTTTCCCTCAAGCCCTGCGTACGCCGCTACCCACATGCTGAACGTGAAATCCTCGCTGTCTGCCTCTGCATCAAGCTCGCTCACCGTGTCCGCACGGAATTTCACGCTCACGCCTGCCTTCAGGTTCTCCACAGCATGACGGTCAAGCAGAAACTCTCTCGCTTCCGCCTCTATGTCTGCTTTGTGCTTGGCCGCCCACTTCACCGGCACTCCGATAAGGGGCGAGAAGAACGGCAGAAGTTTCGCCTCGAGGTCAGAACGGAACATCACGGGGATTGTGCGCGAGTAGAGAGAGGGCTTTACGGCCAAGACCAGCTTCGTGGAGGGACGGAACGTCAGAGTGATTAGGACTTCTTCGGAGGAAATGTAGATATGCTGTGCGAACTCCCAGCCCGGAAGCCGCGCAGAAACCAGACGGCCTATCTGTTCGCGCAAGGCTTCATCCGCCCAAGTCAGCGCAGTCTTCGGCACTCCGCCGAGCAGCGACGCAACATCGCCGCTCAGTCCCGTTGTGTCCTCCCTGAACCACTCTGCTGACATTCCGCGAAGGTCGGGAGGCTGGATGTTCACGCGCAGAGACGACGGCTCATCATGTGCAGAAAAAATTACTGCAGGTCCCCGGCGGCCCGGATAGACGAACACGCTGTAACCTGCAAATAACCTCGCCGCTACGAGCTCCAGCGTCCCTTCACGGTCTGTCTCGGGAGTGTCGGGAATCTCCTGCCACACTGCGCTGATACTTCGCGCTACCGCACCTTCCAGCCACGCGGGCAGGCCTGAGATGCTCAGTGAGTACGCAGGGGACGCTAAGAGCAGCAACAGCACTACGCTAGAACATTTCGCCAAAACCGAAATATGTTCTGTCTTCGTCCTCGCCCTTCGCATAGTCAAGGCGCAAATTCCCGAACGGAGTTTTTACTCTCACTCCGAAACCGTAATCATCGTGGTAGTTGCTCCAGTCCATCTTCTTGTCTGCGTTGCCGATGTCGTAGAAGCCCACAAGCGACAGGTAATTGTTCACCGGCACTCTCAGCTCGAAGTTGCCCAAGTAGAAATTGCTGCCCTCGAAGGAGCGCGAATTGTAGCCCCTGAGGGAGTTCATTCCTCCGAGCGAATAACGGGCAAACGAAGGAAGTTCGTCCTCTGTTGAAGAGCCGATGCGCAGACGTGCCGCGAACAGAAGCGGGTTGTCATCAGTCCATCCGCCCGACGTGTCAGCTATCTGCTCTACTGCCTTGTTCAGTGAAGCGTAAAGGCGTGCCTGTGTCCAGTACTTCAGGTAGCTGTACTCTCCGCCCAGTGCCTCCACTGCCTGCTCAAGGTTCGTGTCCCACACAAAACCGCTCGGGTATGCCGCGTAGACATCCCTCTTGTCCCACGTCAGCTGAAGCTCTACGGTCTGGTTCACGCCGTCCCACTCCGTCATGTCATCCATGTAACCGGGAATAGCATTGTGTATGTTGGAATAGTCGACTTCCTCGCGCCTCAGCGTCAAGAACCAGCTCCAGTCCTCGTTGCTGAACTTCTTGCCTATCCCAGCGTAGACGTTCAGGCTCTTCTCGTCGAACTCGAACTGTCGTTGGCCGTTGTAGTAATAGTACCTGTCGTCGTATTTCCTGTAGTTCACGCCCACGCGCCAGCCGAACGTGTGTGCGTCCATGTACGGCGAGGAAAACGTCATCCAGTAGCTCGCCTCACTGCCCTCGTTGAAGCCTATCTCGAAGTTCATGCCGCGTCCGAAAAGGTTCGTGTCCCCGTAAGTCAGTCCGCCGGACACTCCGCTTTCTGTCCCGTAACCGAAATTAACTCCGATCGACGCGGTGCGCTTCTCCTTCACCGTCAGTATCAGGTCAACTACACCGTCCACGTCCTCCGGCACGTCAAAAGCTACGTTCACGTCCTCAAAGTACCCCAAGCCCTGAAGTTTCCCCAGCTGGTGGCGGAAATGTATCACGTTGAAGATGTCTCCTTCGTCGAGCTTGATTTCACGGCGGATAACGTAGGTCTTGGTCTTGGTGTTGCCCTGAATTACAACATCACGGACGCGCGGCTCAAGTATCGTTACGTAGATATTGCCGCCCGTTATCTGCACGTCGGAGACGCGTGCCATAACGTAACCGGCCTTGTGGTACTTCTCCTGTATCCTGTCGAGGTCGTTGCGGAAGAAGTTGCGGTTGAAGACTGTGCCTTCCTGCGAGAAAACTTCTTCCATCAGCTGTTCCGATGTGTACATCGTGTTTCCCGTGAAGATTATGCTCTCGATTACGGGGTTCTCACGCACTATGAAGGTTACCGCCACTCCGCCGCCTTCGGGCTTGAGGTCAAAATCTGCGTACGAGAAGAAGCCTTGATTGTAGATCGCCTCAACGTCCGTCTGAATCACGTCGCGGCTGAGAATGCTTCCTGGTTTCGTGTCAACGACGTTGAGGATGTATTCCGATGCAATCTGGCTGTTGCCGGAGACTGCTACGCTCGTTACCTGGAACTGCGGCAGTTCCGCCGAGTATGCGGCCGAAGGAATCAGCAGAAGGATTAACAGCAGCAAAAATTTATGTCTCACAATATATCTCCCCTAATCTAGCTTTATCACTGTGCTGGTGTTCTTCAGGGCACGCTGTCCTGTCTGAACCAGCGAAAACACTTTGTCGTAGGGCACAGTCCGCACCGGCGAAGGTTTTGCTGAGGGCTGAACTTGTGCGCGCTTGCGGGGTTGTGCTGGAGTCGTTCTCTTGGCCGCCGCCTTCTTGGGCGAAGGTGCACGCTGCTGAGCGGCAGGAGCTTCACCGGCGGGCACTTCCTCGCGGACAATCACGATGGGTTCGGCGAGCGTCAAGGTCTCGGGGTTGTGCTCGATTACCACAGAAGGAACGTCCTTTGCGAGTGGTACAACGTACGACATCACGATTACCGCCGCAAGAGATAAGGTGCGAAGTACAAACCCCACCCCCGCCTTCCCCTTAATATGGGAGGGAGTATGCACAACTCTTGCCCGTGTCGTCGACCACACCTCCTGCCGTAGCACCTCGAGGTCTGCACGGGCACATTCAGCGTCCATCAGCGCACTCTCCATCGCACCCTTGCGGTAGGACTGCTTCAGCCTCTCCAGCCACCGTATTATTCCGTCTATTCTCTTCTCTGCAAGCAAGTACTTACGCTCCTTCTAAACCAAGCCACATTCTCATTCTGGCTATCGCGCTGCGCCTCAAACGGTAGACATGGCTGACATCCAGCTTCTTCTCTGCCGCAACATCCTTCGGGGCTTTGCCCTCAAAGAACAGCGCGGACACTACTTCTGCTTCACGCCCTTCAAGACGCGACACAGCCTCCGAAGCTGAGAGCCAGTCCTCATCACTGCGCTCTTCCTCCGAGACTTCAAGCCACTCGTCAGGCACAGGCACAGGCGCGCGGCGTTCCGAACGCTCCAGAAGGTTTATCATCTGTCCGTGTATCTTGTGGTAAGCGTACGTCGAGAACCTGAACTCACGCTCCGGCTCGAACTTATCCACCGCACGAATCAGCGCAAGCATTCCTTCCTGTATTATGTCCTGCTTCAGCTCTGGGTCGGTGATGTGAATCTTCCCGGCTATCCAGAACACTAGCGGACGGTACGCTATGATGAGCTCCTCCCGTGCCTCAGGGTCTCCGGCGTTGCACAGCCGCCACAGTTCGCGTTCGCGTTCAGAGTCTAACATTGCTGTCCCCCCACACCGGCAGTTTACCGGCCATCTCTGGAACCCTCACGTGAAGGTCATCGTTTGCGAACACTAAGCAGGGTCTTCCGTGCCTCATCTCTACTCCGCTCATCGCACAGTTCGACACGTCCATGTTCCAGACCTTGTGCGGGTTAAGTCCGCAGAAGACAGCGTAAAGCGCGCGCATTATCCCTCCGTGCGAAACCACTACGATGCGTTTATGTCCGCCGTCAAGAAACGTCTTCACTGCACGGGTAAGGCGGGTATGAATCTTCTCCCACGTTTCTGCTCCGTGCGGAGGGTTGAAGAACGGATCTGCTCTCCACAACGACCACGCTTCGTGCTGTTCGTGCTGAAGCTGGGGGATGGACTGGCCTTCCCACACAGCAAAGTTTATCTCCGTCAGCTCAGGGAGAAGCACCGGCACAACGTTCTGCCGCGAAGCTATTGCCTCAGCAGTGAACGACGCACGGTCAAGAGGAGACGTGTACACCGCCTCAACAGGCCACGACGACAAGCGTTCTGCCAGCAGCAAAGCCTGCTTCTTGCCTTCATCTGTGAGCTGCACATTTGTCCTGCCCTGAAATCTCAGTGCCTTGTTCCATTCTGTCTGGCCATGACGGGCGAAGATTATGCGCACCGGTTCTGCGGGAACATCCAACGTCCTGAACGCCTCCCTGTCAAAATGATAGATTGGAATTTCAGCAATTATACCATGTACTATTTACGCTTATGCTATTATTAGCGCAAAAATCAAGGGAGTTCATTCACGCTATCACCATGCATACATTCAGACTAAGACCAGAAGAGGAAGCAGCTTTGTATCTGCGGGGGCTTTACTCGGATTACGGGTACAGTTTCTACAGGATGAGCCGCTTCGAAGAATATGATTTCTACTCCGACAAGAAAGACTTTCTGCCGTCGCCTTCTGTGCTGACCTTCACGGATGCTGACGGGCGTATGAAGGCATTGCGGCCGGATGTAACCTTGTCGATAATCAAGCATTTTCGTGCGGAAGAGAGGGTGCAGAAATACTTTTACGACGAGAAAGTTTACCGTGTACCGAGAAACTCTGCGGCATTCCGTGAGATTCCGCAGGCCGGCATAGAGTGCATGGGAGACCTTGACGAGGTAGACACAGGCGAAGTGATAGAGCTTGCGGTCAAGAGCCTTCAGGTTCTTGCGGGAGAGCGGAAGTGCGTTCTCGATGTCTGCCACGCAGGGACTGTTGCTGCCTTGCTCCCGGAGAAGGGACGCGCCGAGTGCCTCGAGTGCATACGTGCGAAGAATATTCACGGCCTCAAGGAGCTCGGAGCTTCGGAGGAACTCTTGAGGCTCATGCAGACAGAGGGTCATCCGTCGGAAGTCGGAAACGTCGCCGGGCTTGAGGTTCTCAGCAGTCTCGGTGAGTACGACGAACAGATACGCGTAGATTTTTCCGCAGTCAGCAGCCTCAGCTACTACAACGGAATAGTGTTCAGAGGCTTCATCGAGGGAGTGAGCGAGTGCGTTCTGTCTGGCGGACAGTATGACAACCTAATGAAGCTGATGGGTCATGAAGATGCTCAGGGCATAGGCTTCGCGGTGAATTGGGGTGATGTTCATGCTTAGCATAGCGTTCCCCAAAGGGAGGCTCGGCGAGAAAGTGTACTCTTTGTTTGTGCGTGCAGGCTACGAGTTTGACGGAATGCAGGGCGGCACGAGGCAGCTCGTCTTCGAGAACGCGGAACTTGGGATGCGTGCATTCTGGGCAAAGCCGTTTGACGTGGGAGTATACGTAGAGAGAGGCGCGGCGGACATCGGGATAATCGGCAAAGATATACTGATGGAACGTTCGCCGGACGTGTATGAGCTGATGGATCTCAAGGCCGGTGTGTGCAGGATGGCAGTTGCCGGAGCTCAGAGCTTCGAGGATGACGAAGAGAGAGTTCTTCGGGTAGCGACGGAGTTCCCGAACATAGCGCGTAGGTACTACGAGGCACAGGGCGTGGAGATAGACATCATCGCACTGCGCGGCTCGCTGGAACTTGCGCCGGTTCTGGGCTTGAGTGATGTTATCGTGGACATTGTCGAGACAGGCGAGACTCTCAGGCGCAACAACCTCGAGGTCATTGACGTAATCGCCGACATCTCTGCCCGCCTCATCGCCAACAAATCGTCGTACAAGTTCAAGCGTGAAGCCATAACGGAGATTATCAGGAGGCTTAGTGATGATAAAGATTGTCAGGGCTGAAGAGTTCAGGAGGAAGATAGTATCTTCGCCGGATGTCAGCAAAGTTGTCGCGGAGATTCTCGAGGATGTTCGCCTCAGAGGAGACGCGGCCGTAAAAGAGTACGAGGAACGTTTTGACCGCGTGAAGCTCGAGACGCTGGAGCTTGCAGCACATACCCCCGCAGTAAGCACGGAGTACCTGCGTATGCTCGAGCGTGCTGCAGAGAACATCAGAGCCTTTCACGAGAAGCAGAGGCACGAGGGCTTCATGTTCACACCGCGAGACGGAGTACTTCTCGGGCAGAGAGTTATTCCGCTCGACACCGTAGGAGTGTACGTGCCCGGCGGAACTGCAGCTTACCCGTCAAGCGTCTTGATGAACGTAATTCCGGCTGTCGTTGCAGGATGCCGGAGGATCGTCGTTGCTACTCCGCCCCGCGTGAGGCCTGAAATCGTCGCGGCGGCCAAGATTGCGGGAGCGTCGCAGGTCTTCCAGATGGGAGGAGCGCAGGCAGTTGCGGCAATGGCGTTCGGGACAGAGAGCGTCCCCAAAGTCGACAAGATTACCGGGCCCGGCAACATCTACGTAGCTGAGGCAAAGCGGCAGGTCTTCGGGAGAGTGGGCATCGACATGGTAGCCGGACCGAGCGAGATACTCATCATCGCTGACAAGGACAACAACCCCGTTCACTTGGCCGCAGACATGCTAGCTCAGGCAGAGCACGACAAGTTAGCTTCTGCTGTGCTCATCACCGACAGCGCAGACCTTGCGGAGAAGGTAAAGTCGGAGGTTGAGAGGCAGCTTCAGGCCTTGCCGCGCGAGGAGATTGCACGTGAAGCCATCGAGAACAACAGCGCAATTATTCTCGTTGAGAACCTCAATGATGCCGCAAAGATTGCTGATGACTTCGCACCCGAACACCTGGAGCTGTGCGTAGCTGAGCCGTTCGGGTTCATGACCAGAATACACAACGCAGGCAGCATCTTCTTGGGGAAAAATTCTCCCGAAGCACTGGGGGACTATTACGCGGGAGCAAATCACGTCCTCCCGACTATGGGCACAGCAAGATTCTCGTCGCCTCTGTCGGTTGATGACTTCGTGAAGAAAACACAGTACATAGCTTATTCTCATGATGCATTGATGCAGTCAGCAGGAGACATCGAGGCATTCGCGATGTCTGAAGGGCTGCAGGGACACGCAAGAAGCATCACGGTAAGGAGGCATGATTAAGTGTACTCACGAGATATTACAGTACAGCCGTCGGATGTGTCGTGCTTGGGGGCAATAAAGCTCCGTGCCTTGCTGGATTACTTTCAGGACACAGCCGGGCTCGCCGTCGAGGACATAGAGGGCACAACCACAGAACTCATCGCGAAAGGTTACGCGTGGGTTCTGACGCGCTACGAGATTGAGTTCATCGGGAAGCTCCCGAGCCTCGACGAGAGATTCACACTCTCCACGTTCCATGACCCGAATCACGGCTACAACACTCTGAGGGTGTTCAGTGCTCCGTTCGTGTGGGCAAAAACAAGCTGGCTTCTCCTTGACTTGGCCGCCGGGAAACCCGTCAAGCCCGCCGTTCACTTGCCGTGCATCACTGAGAGAGACACTGCGGAGATTGCGCCGGAGTTCCACGACATCCCGGACTTCGGGGAGATCGACACTACAGGTGAAACCAGCCGTACCGTCGCCTTCCACGACCTCGACTACAACGGGCACGTGAACAACGCGGCATACTTCGAGTGGATTCACGACACATCACCGCTTGACCTTACGGCTCACGAGCTGTGCTCGGTGTATGCGTCCTTCAGGAGCGGCGCGAAGCTCGGCGAGAATGTTACAATCAAGGTCTCGAAGCGTCCCGAAGAGCTGTCCTTTGCGCACAAAGTCATCCGTGAAGGCGTGGCCAAGCCGTCGGGAATGTTCCTGACCACTTGGAGGAAGCGTGATGCCTAAGATTGTTATTGTAGGTGCAGGGGAAGTTGGGCGGAGCGTGGCCAAGACCTTGTCGGACGAGAATTACGACATCTGCCTTGTCGAGAAGAACCCGGAACAGGCCGAGAGCGTGAAATCAGAGCTGGATATTCAGGTGGTTACGGGCAACGGGGCGCGTCCGCAGGTTCTTGCTCAGACGGGCATCAACCAGCTCGGCGACGTGCAGATGTTCATTGCGTGCACAAACAGGGACGAGGTCAACATCCTGTCGTGCTGGATAGCCCACAACGCCGGCGTTGAACACGTCATAAGCCGCGCCAAGAACCTCGAGTTCACCGACAGCCCGGAATGGGGCGGCAAGCTCGGGATAAAGTTCATGGTCTCGCCGGAAAGGTCAATTGCCCGCGAAGTTATCGGCCTCCTCGAGGTCAGTTCCGCAACGAAGGCCGCAGAACTCCTCGACGGAAGCGCAGGCCTCTACACCCTCAGGCTCTCACCGAAATCACCCATCGTGAACATGGCTCTGAAGGACATACGCCCGAAGTTTCCGCAGCTGATGGCAGTGTTCGTGCATGTTGCCCACGAGGACGGGACGGCAGGAGTGCCCGACGGGTTCACTGTTCTGCGTGAAGGTGATGTGTGCTACGTCGTTACCTACAAGGAGAGCGCGAAAGTCCTTCAGGAACTCTTTGACCCCAGCCCCGAGAAAGGCAGGAGGCTGCGGAAGATATTTGTTGTCGGCGGCGGAAAGTTAGGCACGCAGATTGTGCAGGCAGTGAAACGCGATTTCGGGAACGTCTCGTTAAGGCTCATCGAGAAGGATACCGCAAAGGCACTCCGTCTCTCTGAGGAACTCGGCGAAGCTCTCGTGATTAACGACGACGGTGCGGATGAACGTATGCTCTCCACCGAAGGCATCGAGGACGCTGACGGTTACATCTGCGCGACGGACAGCGACGAGCTCAACCTGATTTACTGCGCGATAGCAAAACGTCTCGGCGCGAAGAAAACTATCGCCGTCGTCAAGCGCAAGGACTACCAGACACTCACCGACTGTATGCCCGTTGATGCCATCGTTGACCCGAATGATGCCCTCGCCAATCTCATACTGAGAATCGTGCATTATCCCGAACACACGCGGGCTTACACAATGATAGAGAACATTGACGCTGAGATGCTCGAGGTCGTGCTTCAGGACGGCGCGGAAGTTGCCGGAAAGTCTCTGATGGAACTCAGGCTCGGCAAGGGAGTTGTTGTCGCGCTGATAAAGAGGAGAGACAAAGTTTTTGTGCCCGCCGGAGCTGACGTGCTTATGCCGGAAGACAGGGTGATACTCTTTGCGGTAGGTTCAAGGATGCAGGAAGCCGCAAAACGTTTCGGCACTGAGGACGAACATGAAGATTAGGAACGTAGCGGGCATTCTCTCGGTCATCTGCCTCGTGATAAGCGGAGCAATGCTGTTTCCGCTGGTTCTGGCACTGATTGACCGCTCGCATGATGCGTGGGCGTTCGGATTCGCGTTCTTGGCCGGAGGTGCTGTATCCCTGCTCTTGAGGTGGATTTACGGCTTCAAGCCCATGACCGGCATCTCAATCGGAATCCGCGAGGGAGTGGGGGTTACGGGGTTCTCGTGGGTGATTGCGTCTGCTGTAGGTGCGCTGCCGTATGTCTTCGCGGGAGTGTGCGGGTACACAGATGCGTTCTTCGAGACAATGAGCGGCTTCACCACTACCGGCGCAACAATCATGACCGACATTGAGGCGTTGCCGCGAGGCATCCTGCTGTGGAGGTCTCTCACCCACTGGATGGGCGGCATGGGAATTATCGTGCTGAGCCTTGCTGTTGTGCCATTTCTCGGAGTTCGGGGAATGGAGATGTACAAGGCAGAAGTTCCCGGTATTACGGCAGACAAGCTCACACCGCGACTTCACCAGACCGCCGTCTACCTGTGGACGGTGTATGTATCTCTCACGCTAGCGGAAACTGTCCTGCTGATGTTCGGAGGACTGAGCCTGTTCGAGGCGTTCTGCCATTCTTGCTCGACCATAGCAACAGGAGGGTTCTCGACGCGCAATGCCTCTGCCGGAGCGTTCGGAAGCTATGTGCAGTGGGTGCTGATCGCGTTCATGTTCGCGTCCGGCGTAAACTTTTCGCTGTACTTCATGCCCCGTCTCATTCTCCGTGACGAGGAGTTCCGGGCTTATGTCGGCATCGCCGTCGTGTCCGCGCTCGCTATGGCTGCCGGGCTGTGGGTCTGCGGAATGGGCACAGGCCTCGAAGGTACACTGAGGCGTGCGGCATTTAACGTGGTGAGCGTGATGACAACTACGGGCTTCGTGATAGAGGACTACAACCTGTGGCCGGAGTTCACGCGGTTCATGTTCATCGTGCTGATGTTCGTCGGAGCGTCAGGAGGCTCGACGGGCGGCGGGTGCAAGGTCTCACGCTTCCTTGTGCTCGGCAAGAAGCTCAAAGCAGAGACACAGCATCTCCTTCACCCCCGTGCACTAATCACCGCAAGAATGAACGGCGTACCTGTTTCACGCAGCACCTTCGACAGCGCAGGGGCATTCTTCGTGCTGTATATGCTGATGCTTGTCGTCGGGACAGTAATCACTGCGGCGTTCGGCATCGATGTTCTCACGGCGTTCACTGGGGTAATCACGTGCCTGAGCAACGTCGGGCCGGGACTTAACCTGCTCGGGCCTGTGGAGAATTTCGCGTGGCTTCCGGGTGCGGTGAAGTGGCTGTTCTCGTTCCTGATGCTCGCCGGTAGGCTGGAGCTGTTCGCGGTGTTCCTGCTGTTCCTGCCTGGAACTTATCGGAAATAGGCTATAATTCACAACACAAAGGAGGTTAATTCATGTATGACAACAACTCTATACGCATAGCTCCCCGACTGCAGATAACATCATTCTTCAGCGGAGCGGCGACCATGATACTAGAGATGACGGGCTCGCGTATGGTAGCACCGTTTTTCGGGACGAGCCTTATCGTCTGGACAGCGTTAATCGGCATCATCATGACCAGCCTGTGCATCGGGAACTGGACGGGCGGGACGCTAGCCGACAAGAGGCCTGAGGGCAAACTCTTGGGACGCATCCTGCTCTTGGCCGCAGTCATAATAGCCGCAACAGCTTTCGGGAGCAATTACATCCTCACAGAACTTCACGGCCTCAACCTCAACCTTTACACAGCAAGCATAGCAAGCGCGGTCGCAATCTTCGCGCCGTCGTCAGTGCTTCTGGGAATGGTGTCGCCGTTCGTTGCCCGTCTGGCGATGCAGGACGTGAACTCTTCGGGTGCAGTGGTCGGGAGGCTTTCTGCGCTGAACTCTGCAGGCAGTATCTTCGGGACGTTCATGGGAGGGTTTGTGCTGATCTCGCTGTTCCCGTCGGGCGTGATACTGATGCTCCTCGCAAGCGTTGTGGCACTGCTCTCTGTGCTGGTCTACACGGGGGCATGGAGGAAGATTATCGCGTTGATAGTGATGTGCGCAATGGCAGGCTTGACGTGGTACGCAGATACGTTCGGGCTTCCGTTCGCGCCTCTGGGCGTGCAGATCGACACTGCGTATAATCACCTCTCCGTAGTGCAGAGCACAGACACACGCAACGGCCGCCGTGTTCGCGTTCTCGTAACAAACCCTGACGCGGCACAGTCCGTGATGTACATCGACAACCCTTCAGAGCTCTTCAGCGAATACACGAAGTTCTACGACCTCGCGTTCAGCTACAAGCCTGACACCAAGAAAGTACTCATGCTCGGAGGAGGAGGATACTGCGTACCGAGACACCTTCTCGCCACGAGGCCTGATGTCTCCATCGACGTTGTTGAGCTTGACCCGGGCGTAACACAGTGCGCGAGGGATTATTTCAGCCTCAAGGACAGCCCGAACATGCGGATATTCCACGAGGACGCGAGAACCTTCCTCAACCGTGAAGAGGGGACGTACGACGCTGTGTTTATGGACACGTTCACGAGCTGGACATCAATACCGTTCCAGATGACTACGGTAGAGACTGCCCGGCACATCCGCAACATCCTCAAGCCCGACGGGGTGTTAATCATCAACACGATAGCGAGCCTTTACGGGCCGAAGTCGGGAGTGTTTCACGGCATCTACAAGGCGTTCAACACTGCGTTTCCTGTGATGTCGATATTTCCTGTGAGTGCCCCTGATGCACGTTACGCTATGGCACTGCAGAACATAATCCTTATTGCGCACGGCGAGGACATAGCGGCCGCAGTGGACAGCAAATACGCTTCACTTATGCGTCATCAGTGGCTTGACCCGTTTGTCCCTGACCCCAGCGTACCGGCATTCAGAGATGATTTCGCGCCTGTGGAACGTTACGCACTTGCGCAGAACTAGGAGGATGTCATCATGAAGAAGAACGTGAAGAATAAGACTTACGCGCTGCCGGTTCTGCCTCTTGTGCCTGCGTGGATACTGATTCCGTTGTGGATGGTATCTCTGGCACTCCCTAACCTCGTGTATTCGGGAGTACTTTTCGCCGACACACTGCACATCCTGAAGTGGACGGTTACCGGCGTGCCTGTCGCGCTTGCGCTGATTGTGGCGGGGTTGAGGCTGGTGCGTTACGGAACTGAGCGCATAACGCTGAAGCTGGATAATTTTGCGGTGATATGGCTGGTGATTCTGGTCTACTGCGCGATACAGCCTTTGTGGGTGAAGCTCTTGTCGCCGACGGGCTACGTCCTCGAGATGGTGTGCTTTGCGTGCGTGTGGGCGTTCTACGTGTTGTCGGTGTCGTCGTTCCCGGAATGGGGGCTGAAAATCGCTCTGCTCCTCGCCAACATTAATGCCGCTGTGAACGTGATGTTTGCGGAGCTGCAGATTCGCGACATGAACAACCTACGCTTCCTCGAGGGCACGATCTTTTCCGACATAATCCGCTACAGCAACATAATTCTTCCGACGCCCGGCAACTACATCGGCAACACAGCCCAGCAGAACATGTTCGGCCTGTGGTGCGCGGTGGCAGTTCTCGGTGCGGTGTGGCTGTCCATACACAGCAACAAGAACGAAGGGCGCAAAGCCTTTCTCCCTGCACTGTGCGTCGCGCTCGCTGCGGTTGCGCTGAAGTTCGCTGTAGCTGACGGGATAACGGTATGCTACGCCGCCGCAGGAGTGTGCCTCGTCGCAGCATTCATTCTCTCGGGGAAAACCCTTCAGGGGGTAACCCTCACGCTTGCTGCCGTGAACTTCTGGGGACTGATGAACTCTACGAGCCGTTCTGCGACACTTGCGCTGACGGGCGGAATAATCTTGATGTTTCTGCTGACTGCGTGGAAGTTCCAGCGTCAGGACTTGGTGAGGTTCGGTGCAGTGATGGTTGTGCTGTGCGCGGTGTTCTGGGTATCGATGTACTCCGAACGTTCGGGGCAGATAGTCGGCAAGACGATAGACATAATCCAGAACGCCGAGAACATCGGCAACCGCCGGGGCATCTGGGCAACGAGCTACGCAATGTTCCTCGAGCACCCTGAAGGCGTAGGCGTGGGACAGTACAAGTGGCATTACCTCGAGGCACAGCGTTACGGCTTCAAGCTGATGCCCTATGACTGGTACACGTGGCAGTACACTCACTGGGCACATAATGAGTTCCTGCAGTTCTTCTGTGAAGGCGGAGTGGCAGGGGGATGCTTGCTCGTCTTGATGTGGATGCTGTGGCTGGTGCCCGCTGTAATCGGACTGTTCAAGCGTAAGGAGATCTCGCGCGATGCTGTGTGGGCGTTGTGCCTCGTGTCGCTGATAACTTTCTGCGGGCTGTTCACGCGTCCGTTCCACCGAATCGAAAACATGGTGTGGATTGCCTTAGCTTTCGCGCTCTCGAACCGCGAATTTCTCTCGCAGAGATTCTCCATCAGGGGCGGACTGCGCAAAGTTGTCGGGCTTGCGTGCGTTGTGTCGGCAGTCGCTGGCTGTGTCTACATTTACAGCGGAATAGCCGGGAACTACATCCTTCGTCAGGCACTCTCCACACAAAATGCTGACCTCCAGATGTACTACCTTGAGAGGTCGGCCAAGCACCCGATAACCTATGAAGAGAGTATGCGCAACATCGGCTATCACTACATGCAGAGAGGCGAGCAGACTGATGACGGAGAAATGCTGTCCAACGGCTTCAACCTTCTGTGGGAGCACTTTAACCACGAGCCTCACAGCGAGGACATCAGCCGTCTTCTGCAGTACGCGCAGAAATACCAGATCGAGCCGGTACTTCGTGAACTGGCTAGCTACTTCAGGCCCGGCACGTACCACCTGAGGCGTATTCCGCAAAAGGACGCTGACGGCTCAGTCGTGAACGCACTTCTTCTGGTGAACGGACCAGGCAGTGATGACGACTAAAGGCTTCACCCTGATGGAGACGCTCATTGCCGTAATGCTCACGGGCACGCTTACGACGCTCGCACTTGCCCCTACGGTGCGGGCAATCAGCGGGACTGTCGACACAATGAACTCCCGCCGCGACCACGAGGCATTGACGCGGACTATCTCCATCATCGAACGTGATGTGATGAACGCAATGCGCCTGAGCACCAACGCAATCACCGTAACCGACCACGACTCGCTCGGAGGTTTTGCGGACGACACGCTCGCGGTGATGACTGTGTCTCCTTCCGTGCAGGGGCATGCTGGCGGAACAGTCGTGTACAAGACGCTTGAAGGCGGAGTGATGCAGAACAACCTTATACCCGGACTGTACCGCTGGGTGATTCCCGGCAAGAGGCCTAACGACGTAAACACGAACCGCCTCGATGGCGACGAAGCCCAGCTGGTGCTTCCTGACGTGATGGAGTTCAGCGTCGAGGTGCAGGCCATAAAGATGGGCGATGAACCGCTGAAGAGCTACTCGGGGGCACTGCCTAAGGGGCTGTACATCAGGGTTCGTCGGGGCAAGAGAGAAGGAATGAGCGACGCGCTCAACAGGGACAAGGAGGACAGGGAGGATGAGCTATCACGTACAATCACGCTTCCGTAAGAGCGGCTTTGTGATGATAAGCGTCCTTATCCTCTGCAGTATATTAATCTCGTGCGCAACAGCATTCACGTGGTTTGTGAGGACGCAGGCGCGCAGTGTCGGTGGAGGACGCAGGCTCATAGAGATACGGTCAATGGCGGAAACCCTCGCGCAAGCCGTCATCAGCGTAACGAGCGAGATGAGCAGCCACACGGAGGCGGACAATCCGTCCCAGAAGTGGTATCAGCCGATAATTCTGCCGTTCGGTTCGGAGGGGGGATCGCTCGGCCTTTGGGCAGTTCAGGTAACGCCTCTTGACGACAAGATACCCATACGCACGATGTTTCTCCCCGACGGAGACACTTTGCGCCGCGAACTGTCTGATGTGTGGGAGAAGCTGTGGGAAACTCTCGGACACCGTGAGCTTGAACAGTTATTGCTCGACTTCATGGACAAGAACGACAAGCCCAGAGTAGGCAGCGCAGAGCGCGACTGGTACATCAACCGTCCGCCCTACGACATGAGCGAGCTTCTGATTCTGAGCGCGGACATCTCGCCATCACTGCTGAACGCCATCGAGGAGTACTGCACTATCTACGGAGACAGCCAGATCAACCTCAACACTGCGCCCGTGCACGTTATGGAGCTGCTGCCCGGCCTTGATACAAACGGACTTGCGCAGAGAATCGCGCAGATTAGGCAGGAAGAGCCTCTGACCTCACTTAACGACGTTCAGCGCATACCCGGAGCCGGCCCAAAGACCTCGACACAGCTGACGAACATTGCTGCCTTCAAGAGCCGCTACTTCCTGCTGAAGATAGACACGCTGGAGAGCCTCTCGGGCAGAGAGGACGGCGGGACATCATTCCGAATAATCTTTGACATCACGACGAGAAGCATAGTGAGATGGGAGGAATCATGAAGCTAGACGAAATACTTGCAGGCCTCAGGACTCGTTTGACGCGCAATAAATCTGGTGAAACATTCCGTTCAACGACGTTCCTGCGGCTGGCTGAGGACAGTGAAGAGCCTGCGACAGTGAGGACGGGCAACGGCAGGGACAGCATAATTCTCGCACCCATGAGGTCATTGTCCGTCGAGGGGTTCGAGTTTCCGTTCTCCTCGCCCTCGAAGATAGCGGCATCCCTGCGCCTCAAGGTCATGCCGTTCGGTTCTGCGGGAAGTGTTGAGCTGTTCCCCGTGATAACCCTGCGCAAGGGGCGCGCCGCAGAAGGTATAGTGTGGTACGCGTCTCCTGCTGAGCTGAACATTCCGGCTTCGGGGACGGTGAAGGTGTGGCCTGCTCCGATGCCGTTCGTTTCATGCTTGGCCGAATTTGGCGGCAGCGGAGTAACGATGTGGATGGACGAGAAGAACATCTGCTCCATCTTGTGGCAGTCGAATAAGCCCGTACTTTACCGCTGGCACAGCAACTCCGGCGAAGCCTCTTCCGTCAAAGAATTAGCATGGTATGAGGCGTACTGCACAGCCCGAGAGCTCGACAGGGGCGGCACCTTCGTGATTAATGGTTCTGCCATCGAGGAGACTGACGAAGACTTTGCCGACATTGTCGCGGAGAGTGTGAAGACATGCCCGTGGATGAAGGACGTGAACCTCTCGCGTACAGCTCTTGAGGGAGCGCGGGATCTAGAACGCATCGTCAGGGTGAGCACGCGTGCGGCAGTGTGGCTTCTTGTGCTTGGGGCAGGAGTGCTCGGAGCTGGCCTTCTGCGGCGTTATCAGGTGCAGAGCCAGATAGACGCACTCAGGACACGCAGCGAGAACTACTACCGCCAGACATTTGACCCTTCGCGGACAGGACGAATCTCGAATCCCGTAATGCTTGCACGGGACAAGATAGCCGAACTCTCCGGCACAAGCACAGTCGTTCACCCGCTCGAAGAAGTGCTGGAGAGCTTGGGAGATATATTCGCGTCGGCAGGAAACTCCGGCGTAACAATAGACGTAATCCGTTACAACAGCGAAGGCATAGACTGCACGGGAACTGCGCCGGATCAGAGCGCGGTGCTGAACTTCCGCCGTGCATGGGAGGAGAGGGGAAACATGGCACAAGTGGATAACACACAGTTTGTATCAGGGATAGGCTACAGGTTTGATTTGCGTGTGAGGTGGCAATAGATGGCGTTGAACGTAGACCAAGTGATAAGCAGTGCCCGCAGTGTTATGCGCGGAGAGGCGGCGGGGTCAGTAATGTTTCTGGCGGCCGGGCTTCTCGCGCTGACGGTGTGGACAGGCGTATTGATGGTGAGGAATCTCACGGCACAGAGCCTGAGCACCCTCAGCATTCAGCAGAACCGCCTGAACACTCTTCTGACGCTCGGGAACGAGTACAAGTCTCTTGCTCCGCTTGCCCGCAGCACAACAAAAAACGTCGACGTTCCGTCAGTGTTCGCGCAGGTCTCCGAGCGCATGGCACTCGGAAGCCGCGTCAACAGAATCACGCCCGACGGTCGGAATCTCTCAGTTGAGGTCAATCGTCTATACGACGAGGAACTGACCGAGCTTCAGCGTCAGCTCAACGCTTCGGGAGTACGGTTCATCTCCGCCGAGCTCCGTGCTCTTCCGGCCGGGCAGGAACGGCTCTTCACCCTCTCGGCAATCATCGGCCCGATAAGTTAACTCATCATGAAACGTATCTCTGTGAAAATCGCAAAAATTCTGTTGTTCACGGTATGTTTTGCCGCCGCGTTCTGGTACTTCTTGGACTGGCAAAGCATCGGAACTTTCCTGCTTACCAACGCATCATCCTACGCCTCGCGCAACGGCACGCGAATCACCTTCTCGGGCGTTTCCGGGACAGACAGCGGCTTCACGGTACACAACCTGTCCGTGAACGGAAGAGTGAGCTTCACCTTCTCGTCGCTGACGATAACTCCGCGCATAATCGCCAGCATCGCCAACCTGAGCCTTGTTGCTGATCTGGCCTTCAATGATGCCAATGTACGCTTCGGGCAGACCCTGAACTTCGGGAACGGCGGAATGACGGGATTTGCGCGCCCTTCTTCCGTGCACGTGGAGAATTTGCGCACAAACGGTGATTTCTCCGTTTCCGGGACAATAACGTACGACGTGTCAACGGGGAGGATTGCCCGTGCTTCTGCGCGCCTGAACATGCCGCCGCAATGGCAGGAGAACATCTCGCTTCTTCAGGGTTATCTGCCTATCGTGCGCGAAGGAGATAACTGGTACTTAAGGAGGTAAATCAATGGACAACATACGGGACAAAGTATCACTGTGGAGCTTTGTGCTCTGTGCGATAGCCGGGCTGTCGGTCGGCTACATGGCTTCGACGCTGGGGAGTTTCGCTCTCTCCTACTTTTCGCCGTCCGCTGGAATAGCTGATGCCTCAGTCTCGGGCACGCAGGCCTCTGGTTCATCGTCATCACGTTCAGTGAACTTGTCGTCGTTCCTTGCGTCAAACCCGTTCCACGTGTCATCGCGGAAGCCTCCCGAGCCGGTGAAGGTGGAAGAGCCTGCCGAGCCTGCACCTGCCGAGCCTGCACCGCTTGAAGCAATATTGCGCGGGACATTTCCGGGTATCGGTGCGTGGCTTGAGCATGATGGCAACATGGAGCTTGTGCTTGTGGGCAATAACCTCGACCGCTGGCGTTTGACCTCAGTGAACTACGACAGCGTTACTTTCCGGCGCGGCCGTGAACGCAAAACCTTCTACCTCACGTACGGGCCGACAGTTGCGGCGACACCGACACCGCCTCCTGCTCCTCCTGCACCCAAGCGAGCTGCAGCGCGCAAGAACACCGGCGACGTTCAGGAAGCGACAGAACAGTCAGAGGGAGCTATTTCCGCAGAGCTGGTGAACTCCCTCGTACAGAATCCCTTCGACGAACTTAAGCGCATACGTCTTCGTCCCAACGACAAGGAAGGCGGCCTCGAGGTTCAGTGGATTCAGAATGACAGCATACTGCGGCAGCTCGGCGTACGTCGCGGGGATGTGATACGCTCGGTGAACGGCATTCCTTTCACGAACATGGGAGACATCGCCAACTCGATAAACTCTCTCATGAACAGTGAACGCTTTGACGTTGAGGTAACGCGCGGCGGAAAGAATACTCCGTTGCGTTACGTGGTGAAGTGATGCGCCGTTGCGGGTTTACGCTCCTTGAGGTTCTGGTTGCGACAGCGATAGCCGGTCTCTCGATAACTGCGGGCTTCAGGCTCATCGCGATGTCCTATAGCACTCTTGAGCGAGTGGAGCAGGAACGACGCATGACTGAGGCCGCAAGCCGTATCTGGCTGAGGTTCAGGACAGACCCCGACACTCCGTCGAGCGGGACGGACGAGGACTTGTCGGTTCAATGGGAGGCGCGGGAAATGTCGGTGCCTCTCGCGTCGCTGGGAGAGGACTTCGAGTTCCGTTACAGGCGCGTAACAATCAGGGATGAGACGGGAAGTGAGGCATACATATATGTTTCTCCGTAAATGATATTATGTAGTATTATAGTTGCACGCAAGATGTAAAGTATTAGGGGGAACGGAAATCTTGTACTTCAAGACCTGTGTAATGGCAATAATGCTGTGCTTAAGTTTTCTGTCCGGGGCACAAGGGGCATCTCCCCCGCCGGAGCAGACCGAGATGACAGCAGAAGAAGAAAAAGCATTGATGGACATGGCAAAGGCTTACCGGCAGAGCGGAATGGTACAGTTCAACTTCAAGGACATGGATCTCGTGAGGTTCATGCGGTTCATGTCGGAGATACTGAACGAGAACATCATAGTCCCTCCCAACATCAACAGCAAGATAACGATAGTTTCACCGCATCCCGTAACGATACCAGAGAGCCGCGAGATAATGCTGTCGACGCTTCAGATGTACAATCTCTCCCTGCAGAACATGGGAGCTTATTCTGTTGTACGTCAGGGAGGCTTCAGCCCTTCGCCGAACGTTAATCGCGGCCGTACCGGTCCGAACTTCGGGGAAGAGACGGTAACGTACATTGTGCCGCTGGACTACATAACGCTGGAGAGCATAGTTCCAGCGATTCAGCAGTCATTTGGTTCTGCGCTGATAGTGCTTCCCGTCGGCAACGGCAAGGACATTCTCCTTCAGGGACGGGCAACGGATGTCCGCAAGGGAGTTGACTTGATCCGCAAGATGGACACGCCTTCAAGCGCGCGTTTAAGCCGGACGTACGAGATAAAGTACGCAGACCCCGCTGTAGTGGCAGGCCAGCTCAATGCAGTCGCCGGAGCTCAAGGGCCTCTGCAGGGACTTACGGCGATAGCTGATGCTCCGAGCAAAAAGGTAATCGTCGTGGGTTCGCGGAGTGCGATAGACAAGGCCACCGCGATAATCCGTGATCTTGATGTGGACAGCAAGATAGGCGACTTCCACATCTACAAGCTGAAGAACATCGACGCGACAGCTGCGGCGGAACAGGTCGGCAGGGTGCTCGCCACAACAACAACGATGCTCGGCCCGGACGCGGCACGTTTTCCCGCAACAGTTGTCCCGGACACCGCAACGAACAGCCTGATATTCGCGGCGACGCAGAGGCAGTTTGACGCGCTGAAACCGATTCTCGACACGATTGACGTTCAGCCCAAGCAGATACTGTTGCGCGGCTTCATCGCAGAAATCAACGTGTCTAACCTCGAGAACAACGGCATCGACTGGAACATGATAGGCGGCCAGATGTGGGATGACCTTCTGCTGGGCGGCAATATGTCTCTCGGAGAAAGTTCCGTGCCCTCTACGTTCGTTACGTGGTTCAACGACATGACGAAGGAACAGCGCATAGAGTACGACATTCACGGCAACGCATATCAGACTACGGTTACGAAACCGATGGCGTTGATGTACGCGACGATAGACCTGCTGAAACGCTACAACGCGGTGAACGTCCTCTCAGTTCCGCGCCTCATGTGCACCGACAACAAGGAGAGCAGCTTCAAGGTAGGCCAGGTTATTCCCGTGCTCAAGGGAGCTACTTCCGACCTGAGCAACCCTTCGGCAGTCCAGAGCAACTACGACTACAAGGACACGGGTCTCACCCTCACGGTAACGCCTCACATCAGGAGCGGCAACCTCGTAACGTTGGACATCAAGCAGACGACGGAAGATGTTATGACTCCTGCCGGAGTTCCCACGCCGATAACCTCGAAGCGCGAGGTAACCACATCGGTTGTTGTGGGCGACGGCGAGACGGTAATACTCGGCGGCATGATCAAGGAGACGGAAACCTCAATGAAGCGCAAAGTTCCCGGCCTCGCGTACATCCCGTTAATCGGAGGGCTGTTCCAGAAGATAAGCAAGGAGAAGCAGAAGGTAGACTTCGTTATCTTCCTGACCCCGCAGATAATCGAGAGCCCAGAAGAAATGCGCGGAGCTACTATGCGTGCCTCTGGCTTCACGAACCGTTTCGTGTCGCCCGACGTGAAGGAACTGAACATGTCGGACTTGATGCCGGCCTACGCGCGTAGTGATCTGCTGAGCGTGGATGTGAGTCCTGTCGAGGCGGACATTGACGTGAGGTTCAGGGAGCTGTACCAGAAGAGCCTTAGGAGGAAGTAATGCCGGAGGAACAGACAAGTACATTACAGCCCCTGCCCGACGCAAAAGAAGTCAGCGCGCTCTTGCCTGAGGGCTTCGGACTGGACATTCTGAGGCAGTCGAGGATAGTTCCCCTGCGTGTTGAGGACGGAATGTTAATCGTCGGAGCAGTGGACTACGAGGCGTGGGGGAAAGCCCAGATGCTCGGAGTTGCGCTGGGTTACCCGATAGACCTCGAGCTACGGGACGAGAAGGAGATCGGAGACCTGATTCACACGCTCTACGACCTCAGAAGCGTTGCGGCGGACGAGGCGGCCAAGAACATCGAGGGCATTGACGACATCGACGACCTCACGCGTGAAGACATCCTCAGCGACAGCGTTGACGTTCCCGTAATACGTCTGGTGAACGGACTGTTCGTTGATGCTCTGAAGCAGAGGGCGACGGATATTCACGTAGAGCCGTATGAAGACGAGGTGCTGATACGTTTCAGGATAGACGGAGTTCTGCAGGACAGGCTGAGGCTTCCGCGTTCGAACCAAGCACCCTTAACGAGCCGCATAAAGGTTATGTCGCGAATGGACATCGCCGAACACATGGCACCGCAGGACGGCAGAATCGGCATTACGCTCGGGGACAGAGCAGTTGACGTGCGCGTCGGCCTCGTTCCCACACAGTACGGCGAACGTATAGCGATGCGCCTTCTGGACAAGGGAGGCGGGCTTCTCACGCTTGCTGACTTGGGCATGGAGGAACGCGAGCGCGGAATCATGAACGAGCTTATTCATCACCCGCACGGAATGATACTGTTCACCGGCCCTACAGGTTCAGGAAAGTCGACGAGCCTTTACGCAATCCTTCAGGAGCTTGCTTCACCAGACGTGAACATCATCACGGTAGAAGACCCGGTAGAATATGCGTTGCCCGGAGTGTCGCAGATTCAGGTGAACGAGAAAGCAGGGGTAACCTTTGCGGCGGCGTTGCGCTCAATCCTGCGTCAAGACCCTGATATAGTGATGATCGGAGAGATGCGCGACTTCGAGACTGCACACATCGGAGTTCAGGCCTCGCTGACGGGACACCTCGTGCTTTCGACTCTTCACACGAACGACAGCATAAGCGCGATAATCCGTCTCGTCGACATGGGAATAGAGCCGTACTTGGCCGCATCCTGCATGATAGGAACGGTTGCCCAGAGGCTGGCACGCCGTTTGTGCCCGAAATGCCGCCGCGAGATAACTCCTCCGTCAATGATGGCCAAGCAGGGACTTACCCGCGCCTTCGAGCCCGTAGGATGCAGTGAGTGCCACAATACGGGGTATAAAGGCCGTGTGGGTCTCTATGAGCAGTTTGTCATCAACGAGGAGATTCAGGAAGCGTTCGTTGGCGGAGCACCGGCAAGCAAACTCCGTGAGATTGCGCGGAAGTCAGGCTTCAAGACGTTGTGGGAGATAGGCTTGTCGGCTGTGCAGTCCGGCCTCACTTCTCCTGACGAACTTGCACGCGTGGCAGGGGAGGATTAAGGGATGCCGTATTTCTCGTACACCGGCTACGACGCTAAGGGCAAGAGCACGAAAGGCACGGTTGAAGCTCCGTCGTCAATTCAGGCTGTTGACCGTCTGACCGAACGCGGAATAGTTGTCGTTGACGTGAAGCTCGCGGAAGAGAAGAAGGGCGGCAAGGTCAAGATAAAGCTCCTTCCTCTGGAACAGCACATCTTCTTCTGCCGCTCGTTGTCGTCGTACCTGAAGTCCGGGCTTCCGCTGGCTGACAGCCTCCGCATAATGTCGAAGCAAACTCACGACAAGATAATGAAGCCGGTAATGGAGAAGCTCCTTGCGGAAGTTGAGGGAGGCCGGAAGTTCCACACGGCATTGTCGGAGAGCGGGGCATTCCGTGAGAGCTTGTGGCGTGTCGCAGAATCCGGCGAGCAGTCAGGGACGTTAATATCAGTGCTCAACGAGGCGGCTGATGAGTTCAAGCTGGAGGACGACCTGCGGCGCAAGATACACGGAGCAATGACGTACCCCATCGTTATGGCGGTCGTGGGAGTTGGGGTTGTGGCATTCATGCTGACGTACGTTGTCCCGAAAATCTCTGAGCTCTTCGAGGACATGCACCAGACCTTGCCCTTGCCGACACGAATCCTCATAGGCGCGTCGAACTTCCTCAGCAACTGGGGGCTGTATCTTCTGCTGGCGATTCTGATCTTCTTTGCGTGGATGAAGAGGACGGGCAGGAGCATACAGATGCCGTTCATGAAGGGTATAACGGAACAGCTGAACCTCGCGCTCGTGATGTCTCACCTCAGCACCTTGCTGAACTCAGGAATACCGCTCGTGCAGGCACTGCGGATGGCTTCGTCGATGGACGTTCAGCAGCAGAGATGGATTGACGCGGCGGAGATGGTGAAGGCAGGGCACAGGTTCGACAGAGCCCTCGAGAAGATAGGCCTTCCTGAAGAGAACGTCGCAGTTGTGCGCGTCGGAGAGATGGGCGGAGACTTGGCCGGAGCGTTGACGAATGTGTCAATGCAGTCGCGCGAGATAGCACAGTCCCGCATGGAAAAACTTTCTACGCTGATGGAGCCGATAATGGTACTGGCACTTGGTTTCAGCGTAGGGTTCATAGTACTGGCGATACTAACGCCGGTGTTCAACTTAGCCGGAATAGTAAGATAAACACAAGGAGGCAGAACAATGAAGGACAAGAAGAAGGTATTTGTGAAGCGCAAGGGATTCACCCTCATCGAAATCATGGTGGTCGTGGTCATACTGGGACTGCTTTCGGCTCTGGTAGTGCCCAACATCAGCTCCAACGTCTCGGAGGCACAGCGTACCGCAACACGTACCCAGATAAGCCAGATTGAGCAGGCACTCGAGAAGTACCACCTCGACAACGGGTTCTACCCCTCGACACAGCAGGGGCTTGATGCACTTGTTAATGCTCCGAGCACAACACCAGTCCCGAGAAAGTACGCAGAAGGCGGCTACATGAAGAAAGTTCCTGAGGACTCGTGGGGCAACCCCTACGTGTACCGCAACAACAACGGCCGCATAACCATCACGAGCTACGGACCTGACGGCGAAGAAGGCGGAGAAGGAGTCAACGCGGACATCACGAACTATGACTAGGGCACGAAGCGGCTTCACGCTTCTCGAGATACTGATAGTCCTGCTGATAATCGGCATGATGGCTTCAGTGGCAATACCGCAAATGTCAGCACAGTTCGAGCCGCCCTCAGCAGAACTTCAGAGGATGTTCGAGGAGGCAGGAGACCGTGCACTGGGCGGAACGTCGCTGAGGCTCTCGGTGAACGACGACAACCCGCGCCGTCGCGGAGAGATCGTTGTTGAGGCACTGCTCAAGAAGGAAGAGCCTGCGGACAGCCTGAGTGCGTTTCTCGGGACGGACAAGAACAAGCCGCCGGTTCTCGAGTGGCAGAAGATAAAGCTCAGGAATGTTCCGAAAGACGACGGATGGAGGTTCAACCCGCGAATAATCTACTTCTACAAGGACGGTTCGTGTTCGCCCGCAAGAATCTCGAACGCTCCGCCGAACGTCTCGGACTTCGACGCAGATGAGTACGTGCTCACAGTTACGGGATACTGCATGAAGCTGGAGAAGAGCAATTAGGTTTCTCCCTCTCGGACAAAACGGGAGGGAGATTTTGTTATCTGGTATAATCGCATAATTCTCACACACAATCATTCTCAAAGGAGCTAATAATTTGGGTCAGATACAAATCATCGTTGAAGGCATGACCGCAAGCGGCAAATCCACAATCGTTAATCTGCTCTCCGAACGCTTAGGCTTCAAGATAATGCCCGAAGAGTTCAGAGACCCGCTGGATCTTCTGAGCCGCTTCCACCACGACAACCGCTGGGCATTCCCGATGCAGCTCAACTTCCTCGTAACACGTTTTGCGCAGTACATGTGCGCGAGCGAGGAGGAGAACTACATACTAGACAGAAGCATATTCGGCGACAAGGTCTACGCGATGCTGTACTACAGGCAGGGAACATTCAAGGACAGCCAGCTGGGGTGCTACTTGACGCTTTATGACTCACTCTTGCGTTACGTGAAGAAGCCGAGACTTCTGGTGCTGGTGAAATGCGGGTTCGACGAGATAATGAGGCGCATACACTCACGAGGCAGGCAGGACGAGATAGATGCCGGTGCTGAATACTGGAAGTCCCTCTATGATGCATACATGCCGTTTCTGGATTTCATGAAGTCCGAGCTTTCCGATGATCTGAACTACATAGAGCTTGACCTCTCAGACCCTGCGTTCATTCACACGCCCTCAATGGTTGATGCATTCCTCGCAAACGTCAAGTCATACTTCCCGGAGCGCAGATTATCATGAATGTACGTGAACTCCTTGAACACGCAGACAGTTTTGCGCCCCTTTCGCTTGCTGAGGAGTGGGACAATCCCGGCCTTCTCGTGGGAAGTTACGCTGCGGAGGTCAGGAAGATTGCTGTAGCTCTTGACGCAGTCCGCGAGGCAGTAATAGCGTCTGCAGATGAAGGGTGCAACGTCTTGGTGTGCCATCACCCGCTGATATTCCGTCCCGCAAGGAGGGTAACGGACGACACGGAGCAGGGCAGAACGATAATCGAGGCAATACGCCGGAACGTGAATATCATTGCGCTTCACACGAACTGGGACAAAGCCGCCGGAGGAGTGAACGACACATTAGCTTCACTGCTCGGCCTGAAAGACACCGAGCCGATGGACAGCTTTGGTGTTGTCGGGAAACTTTCCGTGCCGATGTACCGTCCTGCGTTTGCTGAACACGTCAAAGTTTCGTGGGGACTGTCTCACCTCGACTTGTACGGACAGCCCGCTAGGATTTCGCGCGTCGCACTGTGCGGAGGAGCAGGTGCGGAGTTCTGGCGCGAGGCCAAGAGCAGGGGAGCAGACATATACCTTACTGCAGACATGAAGTATCACGACATCTCTGACGCTGTGAACGAGGGGCTTTCTGTTGCGCTGGCATGTCATGGCGAAATGGAGAGGGCATCGCTTCCTGCCCTTGCCGAAAAGTTATCGCAGTGCGGAACAGAGACAGTCATTGTTGACGTTAAGGCACTGCCTTTACCGCTGAGAATATAGGAGATTTATCATAATGAAATTACGAGTATTGAGCCTTATGAGACCGACGGGGCCGCTTCATCTTGGCCACATGGCCGGAGCACTGAGCAATTTCGTCCGCCTGCAGAACGACGACAAGTACGACTGCTTTTACGGCATCGCAGACTGGCACGCCCTGACCTCCAACTACGAGGACAGCGCGAACACTGCCGAATACACATACACTGCGCTTCTGGACTGGCTTGCGGTAGGACTAGACCCCGAGAAATCCCCGCTGTTCGTTCAGTCGCATATTCCCCAGCACGCGGAATTAGCCCTAGCACTGGGAATGATTACGCCACTGGGCTGGCTCTACAGAAATCCCACGTACAAGGAACAGCTCCAGAACATCGCCAATAAGGATTTGGGCACGTATGGTTTTCTCGGTTACCCCGTGCTGATGGCGGCAGATATTCTGCTGTACAAGGCATCGCTTGTGCCGGTAGGTGAGGATCAGAGCGCGCACCTTGAGATTTCCCGTGAACTTGTGAGACGCTTCAACAACTTCTTCGGCGAGAATCTGCTTGTTGAACCTCAGCCGATGTTTACGGCTTTCCCGAAAGTTCCCGGCATCGACGGACGCAAGATGAGCAAATCCTACGGCAACGCGCTGGAGATTTCGGAGAGCGCGGACTCTATGTGGCAGAAGCTCCGCACAATGATGACTGACCCGGCAAGAATGCGGCGCACTGACCCCGGCGACCCGGAGAAATGTCCTGTGTGGGATCTGCACAAAGTCTTCAACCCAGACGAATCGGAGAAGGCCGAACTCTGCGAGGGCTGCAGGACTGCGGGCATAGGGTGCATTGACTGCAAGAAGAGGCTGAACGCGCACATTCAGGAGATGATGACTCCTGTCCGTGAACGCCGGGCCAAGTACGAGGGCAAGACTTCTCTGCTCGACGAGATTCTTGCTGACGGTGCGGAACGTGCGGGACGTGTTGCGCGCGAGACGATGAGCGAAGTTTATCCTGCGATGGGGCTGCTTGTGAACCCTAAGAGAGTCAATGAGGCTTAATGCGTTCGTCGCGTCGTGCGGAGCTGCCTCGAGGCGCAAGGCAGAAACCCTCATCCTCGAGGGCAGAATACACGTCAACGGCAAAATAGTTCTCGCGCCGTTCTTTCAGGTTGACCCGGAGAACGACACGGTTACCCTTGACCGCAAACCTCTCACCCTCAGCGAGCACGTCTATTACGTCATCAACAAACCCGCAGGTTACGTGTGCGCAGTCAGCGACAAGTATGACCCTGTCGTCGTTGACCTCATCCCCGAACACAAGGGAAGGCTGTACCCGGTCGGCCGTCTTGACCGTGAGAGCGAAGGCCTCTTGATCCTCACGAATGACGGCGAGTTCACACAGAGCATCCTTCACCCCTCGAACGAGATCCGCAAGGAGTATGAAGCACTCCTCAACATCCCCATCAACGCCAAACAGTTAGCGCGCTGGCGGAAAGGCTTCGAGCTTGAGGGAGGACACCGCGTGAAGCCGATAACCATTAAGGTGATTGACCGCGAACCCGCAGGACAGTGGGTGAGTGTGGTGATCGTCGAGGGACTGAAGCGCGAAGTCAGGCTGATGGCACGCGAGGCAGGTTTCAGGGTAGAGAGGCTGATACGGAGGCGCATAGGAGGGATGGTGTTAGAGAGCCTGAAAGCCGGAGAGTACGTGAATTTGTCTTTTTCCGGCCTGTACTCTAAAATATTTGACGGCGGAAAAATCTAATCCACAAGCAACTTTTTCACAGAAGGGGGCATAGTCCGTGAGTGAGATAGATGAGAAATCCCGCGAACTGATCAAGACCAGAATAATCAGCAAGATGAAGGACATAAAATCATTCCCGCAGTTCGTTATGGAGACGATGAGAAAACTTAATGACCCCGAAAGCAATGCTGCGGACGTGGCGCAAAGCCTTTCACGAGATGAAGGGCTGGTTCTGCGCATCCTGAAGCTGGCAAATTCGGCGGCCTACGGAATGACCCGCAACATCTCCAACATTTCGGAGGCAATCGCGCTTCTGGGCTATAAGAGCGTCAGCAACATCATTCTTGCGGCGACGGTGTATTCAGCGATGGACAAGGGGCTTTCCGGCTACGCGCTCGACAGGGGCGAACTCTGGAGGCATTCGCTGATGGTTGCGTACACTTCACGGCATCTTGCGCAGGTAACTGGTGCTGTTAGCTCTGAGGATGCGTACGTAGGAGGTTTGCTTCACGACATCGGCAAGGTCATACTGAATGACTATGTGCGTTTCGGGTACGGAATCATCGTGAAGATGGTTGAGGAAAAGCATATGCCCTTCACTGAAGCGGAATGCCAGGTGCTGGGTTTCGACCACGCAGAGATAGGCGAAGTGCTCATAGGCAAGTGGGACATGCCGGAAGCGTACCGTCTCGCAGTAGCCTACCACCACAAACCCAACGAACTCCCCGAAGACAAGAAGCAGTACCAGCCTCTGCTTGACGTTGTAACCGTCGCAAACACGATATGCCTGATGCTGGGTATAGGGTTAGGAGCTGACGGCCTGCAGTCGTACATGTTCCCCGAACCGATCGAGAGGCTGGGCATCAAGAACTTTGACGTTCTGCTCTCAGAGATGATTGATTTCGCCGGAAACGTTGCTGCGGATATGGGCGACATGTCGGGGCTGTAGAAATTGCCGTACGTAATCACGATAGACGGTCCTGCAGGTGCAGGCAAAAGCTCCGTCGCTAAGGATGTTGCGCGCGAGCTGGGCATCAACTACCTCGACACCGGCGCAATTTATCGCGCAATAGCCCTCCTTCTGGCCAAGTCCGAAGTCAGTCCCGACAATGAAGAGTTCTTGCGCGAAGCATTGAGTGAAATCCGCGTTGAGCTCAAGGACGGCAGGGTTCTCGTGAATGACTTTGACGTTAGCGGAGAGATACGCACGCCGGAAGTCGACGAACTTGCCTCTGTGTATTCGGCTGTACCTGCGGTGAGAGAAGCACTGCTGGGGCTTCAGCAGGAGCAGGAGAAGCACGGCTCAATAGTCGCGGAAGGCCGTGATGTCGGGAGCGTGGTTTTCCCGAAAGCACGGGTAAAGTTCTTCATCACAGCAAGCCCCGAAGCCCGCGCAAGACGCAGATACCTCGAACGCATCAGCAAGGGCAGACCCGCAGACTACGGCGAGATACTTTCGGCGATAATCGAGCGCGACAAGAACGACTCCAGCCGTGAGACCGCACCTCTGACAGTGCCGGAAGGAGCTATATACCTCGACACATCGGACATGACGGAGCAGGAAGCCGCAGAATTTATCATCAAGCAAGTTAAGGCAGAAATACAATCATGAAGACTGGACAGAACAAAATCTTTTACGCAATCGTTCGCAATTTCCTCAAGGCATTACTTATAATCTGGAACAGATGCTCCGCAAAGTGGAAGTTCAGGCTTCCCGATAATGAACGTTTCATCGTAGCCTGCAACCACGCGAGCAACCTTGACCCCGTAATAGTCGGGTGTTTTTTCCCGAGACGTTTAAGGTACTTCGCGAAGGAGGAGCTTTTCACGAACCGTATTTTCAGCGCAATAATCCGCGCTCTCGGTGCTGTGCCTGTCTCGAGGCAAAGCAATGCCAGTGCCGCCGGAGCGTTAAAGGGTTTCATGAAGCTTTATCAGGAAGGAAGCGACGTGCTGATATTCCCTGAAGGCGGGAGGACTCTCGACGGGAAATTACAGCCGCTTGAAGCCGGAGTGGCATTAATCGCGGCACACGAACACGCGCCGATACTTCCTGCGTTCATTCACGGTTCGTTCAAGTCGATGCCTCCCGGAGCGGTGTTCATCAAGCCCACGAAACTGCGCATAACTTTCGGCGAGCCTCTGAGGTTCAGCGACGAGGTCTACAAGAGCAGGGACGGCCGCAAAATCATCATGGACAGCCTCAATGATGCAATGAAGCAGCTTGAAGCGGAGGTTAAGTGAAGAATGTTCTTGAGCATGACAGGTTTCGGCAGTGCGTCCCGTGAATTTTCGTGGGGCACTGTATTAGTGGAGATTACCTCAGTCAACCATAAGTTTCAGGACTTTTCAGCACGTCTTCCAAGAGAGCTATCATCCCTCGAAAACAGAATCATCAACCTTCTGCGCGGCTCAATCTCTCGCGGCAAGGTCAAGCTGTCCGCCGAAATAACATGGAATCCCGGAGCACATATCCCAGTTCTCGACGAGGAAGGGCTAATCAACCTCTTCAATCAGGTGCGCAAGATAGCCAAGCGCAACCACATGGAACAGCCTACTGACATAACGAGCTTTCTGCTGATTCCGGGAGTGTACGACGACCACAGCAACCTTGCGGAACAGGAAGCACGTTCGAGGCCGGAAGTGTGGGACCTTGTGGTGATGGATGCTGTGAAGTCCCTGCAGGACACTAAGGAAGCCGAAGGCCAGAAGCTCAAAGCGAAAGTAGCCGCAGACCTTGACCTTCTGCTGAAGATAATCGAGGCACTCAACGAACGCTGGAAGGATGCCAGCACGGAAGCTATAGAGTCCCTCCGCACACGCATCGAAAACGTCATGGAACATTACAGCCTAGAGATTGACGAGGCACGGATAGCGCAGGAAGTTTCGCTGATGTCGGACAGGTGGGATGTGTCGGAAGAACTCGTGAGGCTCGAGGCACACACGGAGAAGTTCCGGCAGGTTATGGAGCTTACCGAACCGTCGGGGAAAAGGCTGGACTTCTTGATTCAGGAGATGAACCGCGAGATAAACACAATGGGCAGCAAGGTCAACGATGCACAGTTCAGGTGGGGAGTAGTCGAGGCGAAATCATGCATAGAGAGAATGCGGGAACAAATCCAGAACATCGAGTGAGAGGGAAACTGTTTGTGCTTTCCGGGCCGAGCGGTGCGGGCAAAGGCACTCTCCGCGAGAAAGCCCTGAAGGACATCGCTAATCTCGTGTACTCAATCTCCTGCACGACGCGGCGGCCAAGACCCGGCGAGACTGACGGAGTGGAGTACAGGTTCATCACGCACGAAACGTTCACGGAGTGGGTGAATCAGGGGCTGTTCCTCGAGTACGCACACGTTCATGATGACATGTACGGGACGCTGAAGGCTGACGTTATGCGCGAGCTCGAAGCCGGAAAGAACGTACTGCTTGAAATCGACGTACAGGGAGCACTGCAGGTGAGGGAGAAGATTCCTGAAGCAGTGCTGGTGTTCGTTGACGTGCCTTCTGTTGAGGAGCTTGAACGCCGTCTGCGGAGCAGGCACACCGAGACGGAAGAGGCATTGCGTACGCGTCTGACTAACGCAGTCAAGGAGCTCGGCCTCAAAGGCGAGTATGACCGCGTAATCGTGAATGATGACCTTGATTCGGCGTGCGAAGAGCTCAGGCGGGTAATCACATCATGAGCATCGACAGGCTTTCACGGTGGGTGTTCTTCTGCGCCGGGATAATCGGAGCAATCTTCGCGGCATACATGTTCTACACGCGGAAAACTGCAGAAGGTGCTGCGTGCCTTGCGGGTGCTGTCGGTCTGCTGAACTTCGCGACAAGGTACAGCCCCGACAAGCCAGCCTCGAACGACGCTCAGGATGACAGCGACCTTCACGACTTGGCCATACTCGTGGCTGACATTGCCGCAATGAGCCTCCAGAACATAGGCCGTACAGTTCCGCCGACGACGAGGGAGATTGACGAGATAGAGGAGAAGCTCAACAAGTTTCTTGACGCAATGCCGGTAACTCCTTCCGAACGTGAGGAGATTGCGGAGAAGTTTTCTGCGGCAAGGGACAAGGCCCGCCGTAACGGAGCAGGACGGGCAATAATGAGGAGCGCAAGGCTGTAGAATCTTAGGGGGATAAAACCTATTTGACATGAACAGAGGACAAAAATTTTCGGTATGGTATTTTCTCGGCGCATTGCTGGTGGCTTGGATGTTCGCGGAATACATCTATAAGCCGTGGACGGAAAGCAAGAGCGAAGTTCCCTACAGCGAGTTTCTTGCGGATTTGACGAGCAGAGACATCGAGAACGTCGACATCACGGACTCGCGCATAACCTACACGCTCAAGGAATCAGCCTTAAGCCCCGACAAGCGACCGATAGTTGACGGAAAAATACTCGGAACGCGCGCAAAGAAGCCCTCAGCCGTCAAGAGCGTAGTACGTGTAACAGACCCGTTCCTGATAGAGAGGCTTGCGAGCGGAGATATTACGTTCGGAGGGATTGCACAGCGGGACAGCCTGCTTGATATGCTGATGGGGATTCTCCTGCCAATGCTTCCGCTCGTGATTATCTGGTACTTCATCTTCAGGAACATGCACGGAGGCGGAGGCGGCGGAGGAATCTTCTCGTTCGGCAAGAGCAGGGCAAAAGAACTTCAGGGAGAGATGAGCGGCGTACACTTCAGCGACATCGGCGGTGCAGGTGAAGCAGAAGTAGAGTTGCGCGAGATAATTGACTTCCTGAAAGACCCGAAACGTTTTGACAGGTTCGGCGCGAAACTCCCAAGAGGCGTACTCCTTGTCGGCCCTCCCGGAACAGGAAAAACACTGCTCGCTAAGGCATGTGCGGGTGAAGCAGGAGTACCCTTCTTCTTCATCACCGGCTCGAGCTTCGTTGAAATGTTCGTCGGTGTCGGAGCGGCAAGAGTGCGCGACCTCTTTGACCAGGCCAAGCGCAAAGCACCGTGCATAATCTTTGTGGACGAGATTGACGCGATAGGGCAGTCGAGGATGCGGAACTTCAACAGCAACAGCGAGCAGGAAGCCACGCTGAACCAGTTACTCGCTGAGATGGACGGCTTCGAGCAGAATAACGGCGTTGTGATAATGGGAGCAACCAACAGGCCGGAGATTCTGGATCAGGCGTTGCTGAGGCCGGGAAGGTTTGACCGACAGATTCAGGTAGTGCTTCCGACAGAGGAAGGCAGAGAGGAGATACTCAAGATACACACGAAGAATCTCCCTCTTGCGCCGGAGATAGACTTGAAGGCCATCGCTAAGGTTACGCCGGGCTTCTCTGGAGCAGACCTCGCGAACATCGCCAATGAAGCATCACTCCTGGCCGCGCGCAGAAAAGCCGACAAGGTCAGCATGAATGATTTTGACCTCGCAATAGAACGCGTTGTCGCGGGACTGCAGAGGAAAACTCCCCTCACGCCCGAAGTCCGCAAGAAGGTAGCTTACCACGAGACTGGACATGCGCTCGTTGCCTGTTACCTGCCGGGAACTGACCCGGTGCACAAGGTGAGCATAATTCCGACGACGAAGGGAGCACTGGGCTACACGATGCAGAGGCCGAACGAGGATCATTACCTTGTCGGGGAAACGGAATTGCGTTCGCGTATGGCAGTGATGCTCGGCGGACGTGCGGCTGAACTGCTGGTGTTCTCTGAGGCCTCGACAGGTGCGTCTAACGACCTTGAGCGCGCGACAGAGACTGCACGGCGTATGGTCATTGAGTTCGGTATGTCCGCAGAGCTCGGGCCGGTGAGGTACGCTGCTCCGTCGATGATGTACCTTCACGGCGAATCAGGAGTCCGCAACGACGTGGGCGACGACACCTCAGAGAAGATTGACGCGGAGATACGCCGTCTTGTCCTTGAGGCGCAGGAACAGGCACAAAGCATCCTCCGTGAACACGAGAAGCTGCTTCATGAAGTTGCGGGAGTACTGCAGGAGAAGGAAGTCATCAACCACGACGAGATTCAGGCGATGGTAGACAAAGAGAAAGAAGATAAGGGGGCAGAGGGTTAGCTGCTCCCTAGCCCCTCATCTATCATAAACTAGTGGAAGTAGGAGATTGCTTCGTTGAGGTTTTCTGCAAGCCCGCTCATCGTGTCCGTGTCGTCGGAAACAGTCTTGACGTTATCGGCGATGGACTCGATTGATGCCGCAACCTGCTCGTTCGTCGCAGAAGTCTCCTCAGAGATCGCCGCCAGATCGCTCACCGCAGAAAGTATCGTGTCCTTGATGCTCTCGAGCCGCGCCGTAATGTCCGAAACAGACGATATTTCCTTCACCGAATCCTTTATCTCCTCAGCCAGTGCCATGAACTTCTCCCGCGTTGTGGAAAGCAGCTCGCCTTCTTCCGTGATGAGCTCCCTGACTTTCGCCGCCTGTTCGACGCATTCGCCGGACAGTTCGCGAATCTCGTCAACAATACCGTTAATCTGTTCCGCCGACTCGTTGGAGTCCTCAGCCAGCTTCTTTATCTCCGCCGCAACAACACCGAAACCCTTTCCGGCCTCACCTGCACGTGCTGCTTCTATTCCGGCGTTGAGGGAAAGAAGGTTTGTCTGCGTCGCAATGTCCGTTATCATTCTGACCTTCGCGCCTATCTTCGCGATGGCTTCATTTGTGGCGTTAATCTTTTCGGTGATGAGGTCTATTGCCGCTGAAGATTTTACTGAGGACTTGGCCGCACTCTCTATGTACTCAAGAGCAGCATTGTTGGCCTCAGTCATCTCGCCTGCTCCCTTGCTGAGGTTCTCGACGTTCTGCACCGCCTGTTCTATGACCGTGCCCATACTGCTGACGTTCTCGTTGATGTCGCGGACGTTTCCTGCCATCGACACGGTCGTCTGTGCCAGAGCCTGCATCGACTCGGCAATCTGCGTCGACGCGAACGAAGACTTGTGCGCCATGTCGGCGGTGGACAGCACGGTGTCAGTCAGCGAGTGCGCGGAGTCCTGAATCTTCCCCACAACTTCAGTCAGTACCGCGCTGAGCTTATCTGCGGCGGTGATGAGCTGGGAGGTCTCGCGTATGCTGCTCGTCGTCGTCTGCTTAACTTCAAGGTTGATGTTGAGGAGGTTCTCTATCCTGTCTGCCACTTCCATCAATGGATGAGCGACGTTGCTGGCAATAACCATCGTGATTGCCCCGAACACAAGCAGAAGCAGTCCGCTTATCGTCAGAATAATCTTGTAGATGCTGCGTTCGGCTTCCTGGATTGTCGTTGCAGGTTTGCCGGAGAATGCCATGCCGTAGATCCTTCCCGCGTACTGAATCGGCATGTAGCACACGTGATAGTCGAGGCCGTTTATCTTCACTTGGTCGGAGTAGTAATCCTTGCCCGTGCTGACTACCCGCCACACCGCGTCAGAAGCGGGAGTGCCCTCGATGCGTTTGCCCGCCGCGTCCTTGATGGTCGTCATGAAGCGTATGTTGCCCTTGAAGAGCGTAAGGTCAACCCCCGTCGTCCTCATTGAGTCGATGTAGGATGTGTCGTAGCGTATGAACCCGTCGACCAGGTCATTCTCGTTGACTATGTCGTACTCGTAATACTCTTTGAGTGCTCTGGCGGCTACGCGGAGTTCTTCCTTCGTGCTCTCCTTGAGACTGCTGACAACTATTCTTGAAGTTACGACGGCAATGATTGAGACAGAAAGAATGAGCGGAACAAGGGAAAGCATAATAAGCATTGCTTTGATGCTGAGATTTTTCACGTATACACACGCTCCTAATTTGTTGTAAGGTCTGTAATATTCCGCGCATCGTAAGGTGTCTGCTGATACACAAAATAGTTGAGCCAGTTGGAATAAAGCAGGTTCGCACTCGACCGCCACGTGCAGACCGGCGGTTTTGTGTCGTCGTCGTTCGGGAAATAATTATACGGCACGTGAATCGCAAGTCCTGCGCGTTTGTCCCGCCAGTATTCCAGCGCAAGAGTCTCGGGGTCGTACTCCGAATGCCCGGTGATGAAGAGTTGCCGCCCCTCGTTGGTGGAGACCGCGTAGACTCCTGCTTCCTCGCTCTCAGAGAGAATCTTCAGCGCAGGTACTCTCTTGATGTCGCTCCGCATTATCGTCGTGTGGCGTGAGTGCGGAACCATGAAGACATCATCCGAGCCCCTGAAAAGTATCGAGCCCTTGTGCGTAACCCTGTGGTGAAACACCCCGAACAGCTTGCTGTGCAGATGAATTTTCGGGATGCCGTAATGATAGTACAGCCCGGCCTGAGCTCCCCAGCAGATGTGGAACGTGCTGTGAACGTGGGACTTGCTCCACTCCATAATCTCGCACAGTTCCCGCCAGTAATCCACTTCCTCGAAGGCCATGTGTTCGACGGGCGCGCCGGTGATTATCATTCCGTCAAAGTACTCGTGCTTCACCGCGTCAAAGTTCCTGTAGAATGCCAGCATGTGTTCGGCGGGAGTGTTCTTGTGCGCGCGTCCGCTGGCGGCTATGAGCTCAATCTCAACCTGAAGCGGAGTGTTGCCCAAAAGGCGGGCTAACTGCGTCTCCGTAGTTATCTTTGTGGGCATGAGGTTAAGGATAAGGATGCGCAGAGGCCGGATGTCCTGCGACTGCGCACGCCTGCGTGTCATCACGAAGATGTTTTCGCGCTCAAGGACTCCCGCTGCCGGAAGGTCTCCGGGTATGTTTATGGGCATCAGTCGTCGGCTTTCTGTGCGAAAATCTGCACGAACACTTTATGTGTCTCGGCGGGAAGTATCCTGTAGCCCTTCTTCTCCTTCGTCATCCACAGCGAATAATCCTTGTAGAATGAACTTGCCAGAGCCAGCGTCGCCTTCTTCCTGTTCTCCTTAATCTGCTCGTACGGGGCTTTGACCTTCCTGTCCTCGTCGCTGTCCCACCTGTACGCGGCAAGTGCATAGCTCACTGACTTATCTTCTCCGCCTATCGGGAACGCGGGCAGAAGCAGAGAGTTATCCTGCCAGTCGTAAGCCCCCAGTCCCTGACCCGGCACGAAAATTGCTCGCGGAATGCCGTACATTCTGACGCGCGGGACGTTGAACATCGCGATGTCCATTCTGCACATGTCCTCAAGAATCGCGTAGTTCGCAGCGTAATCGAGGGGCATCGCGTCCGGCAGGCAGAGAAGAGAAGTATCAGCCCGTGCATTTTTGCCCGGAACAGTGAGGTAGTCGCGTTTCTTCACGAGGATTTCACGAAGCTGGCTGCGCTTCATGTTGGCGGACATTCCTGCGCATTCGTCGGTGATTTTCTTCATGCGCCGGGCAATCTTGGCCGCGTCAATCTGCGAATAGAGGACTTCACGCGCGAGGGTCTTCGTGGTTTCGTGGAGCTGAAGGAATCTCTCGGCTCTCGGTGCAGGCAACGGGTCAGCCTCCTTCTTGCGGGCGGAATTAATCTCCATCAGCATAGCATTTTCCGCGTCGAGAAACGCTTTGCGGAGCTTGGCCAAGTTCTGTCGGAAGGCTTCATCTCCCTCGCGGTACTCGGGAACTCTCATGTTCACCTTCATGTACGGAATTAGGTTGTCATTCAGCGCGCGCGATGTCTGGTCTGCGTTGAGCTTGAGGCCGTACGTCGCAACGATGCCGGCTAACTCCTTGTCGCGTTCTGCCTGCGCGGAGGTCAGGGCTTCGGCGAGCTGTGCTGAGCGTGTGCTCTGGGACATGCCGATTGAGGGTTCAGGTGCTGGGTTGCCGGTGATTGCCGCCCAAGTTTCGGCTATGTAGTCCGAGAATGCCATCACAGGGAAGATTCCTGCAGGGCACTTCGCGGTGAGGAAGGCTTTAGGGTCAAAGCTCCTGCTCAGGGACAACACGCGGTGAACGTAGCCTGTATTGATGAACAGCCTCTCTTCCGCGTCAAAGGCCAGCTGTGCGGGCATTGCCTTAGTCTGTGCGTCAACCAGCGTAAAAAGTATGTCCCAGTAGGAGCTGGACATTATGCCCCACAACTTTTGTGCCTGAATCTTGTCGTCGGTTTTGCCTGAAGCGAGCAGAGAGAAGTATCTCCGCGCATTGCTGTCTAACTTGCTGACTTCGTCCTGAACTTCCGGGACGTTCTGCCATCGCTTGAATGCCATTTGCTTATACCTCCTTCAACAGTTCATCCCTCATTACCGCGACTCCCTTAGAGGCGACTTCCTTGATGACCCTGAAGTTCAGCCACTCGGGCACGTCAACGTCTGCCGGGTCAATCAGGTAATTCTTCGTCCCTCCCCGAAGCTCATTGACCAAGCCAGCCGCCGGATACACCACAAGCGACGAGCCCACTACCGCAAAGATGTCCGCACTCCTGACGAGCTTTGCCGCGTTCATGATTTCGGGTACAGCTTCGCCGAACCACACGATGTGCGGCCGCAGAAGGTCTCCGTCCTCGTCGCGCTCGCCGTACTTCATTGCGCGGTAGCCGATGTCGATGATCTTGCTGTCGTTGTTCACGGGGCGGGCTTTGGTCAGTTCGCCGTGAAGGTGAAGGACGTGATGGCTTCCGGCTTTCTCGTGAAGGTTGTCGATGTTCTGGGTGATTATCTGCACGTCAAAGTGTTCCTCAAGTTCCGCAAGTATCCTGTGTCCGGCGTTGGGCTGAGCTTTCTCGAGCTGGGCCCGCATGTCGTTGTAGAAGTCCGTCATCAGCTGGGGATTCCTGTACCAGCCCTGAATGCTCGCAACGTCCTCGACGCTGTAACTCTCCCACAGTCCGCCGGAATCACGGAACGTCTTAAACCCGCTCTCTGCACTTATCCCTGCACCAGTCAGCACAACAAGCCTCTTCATAAACACTCTCTCCCTGTATAATTATGTATGAATTGCTAAATGATAACACTAAATTTTGTTCACGGAGGAGAATCACAATTGCACATCAAGGAGAGTATGACCTTCCTGAAACGTTTTGCGAGTTCACCCAGAAGAATAGGCAGTGTTGCGCCGAGTTCACGCTTCCTGACGAAGGCAATGCTTGACCGTGTTGACTGGGAGAACGCCAGATACATAGCCGAGCTCGGGGCGGGGACAGGAGTCTTCACGCGCGAGATAGTGAAGCGTGCACGCAAAGACGCGAAGATTCTTGTGTTCGAGATTGACCCGGCACTGCAGAAGATGATTCGCGACGAGCACCCTGAACATGAGGGACTGACGCTGCACAGCGATGCTCAGGAGCTCTACAGGTACATGAACGAGAACGGCATCACCGCGCTGGACTTCGTGATCTCGAGCCTGCCTTTCACGGTGCTTCCGCCGAAAATGACGGTGAGGATTCTTAACGCAGTCGTGAAGAGCTTGAAGCCGGAGGGACATTTTGTGGCGTACCAGTACTCCTCGATAATGAAGCATGTCCTGAAGAAGAAGTTTGCGCACATGAAGACACGGTTTGTGATGTTCAACGTTCCGCCTGCGTTTGTGTATGACTGCTGGAAGTAATTCGGCGGGATGGTAAAAGAATGGCGGAAACGTAGAGATTCGAACTCTAGTAGGATCACTCCTAAGACGCTCTCCAAGCGCCCGCCTTCGACCGCTCGGCCACGTTTCCGTCTGGTGAGAGATTATAGCACAAAAACGGGAAGCCCCCAAACGTTCACGGCCTCCCGTAAGTTTGTCTTACAGCTTCGTGATAATCGCGTCCCTCATCTGCGATCCGGTTATCAGCTTCTCAGCTCCTGTGTAGATGTCTCCCGTCCTCAGGCCGTCGTTCAGCACAGCGTCAACAGCACGTTCTATCCTGTCAGCCTCAGCGTTCATCCCGAAGCTGTAGCGCAGCATCATTGCCCCCGCAAGAATCGTCCCGATGGGATTCGCCTTGTCCTGTCCCGCAATGTCAGGTGCTGAACCGTGAATAGGCTCGTACAGCCCGCGATTGTTATCACCCAGAGACGCGCTCGGTATCATTCCGATTGAGCCGACGATCTGGCTCGCTTCGTCCGACAGAATATCTCCGAACGTGTTTTCCGTAACGATAACGTCAAATTCGCTGGGAACGCGGATTAACTGCATCGATGCATTGTCGACATAGAGATGATTCAGCGAGACTTCAGGGTACTCCTTCGCAACGTCCTCAACAATCTCCCTCCAGAAACGCGACGTTGTGAGGATGTTGGCCTTGTCGATTGAGGTTACTATCTTGCGCCTGCCCATTGCCGCCTTGAACGCAACGTGAGCAATCCTCCTGACCTCGTGCTCAGTGTACTCCATCACGTCGCGCGCGGCACGTTCACCGTCGGGCGTGGTGAAGGCCTCGTGCTTGCCGAAGTATATTCCGCCGGTGAGCTCGCGAATGATGACGAAGTCTATTCCCTTGTCCGCAATGTCCTTCCTCAGCGGGCACGCCGAAGCAAGAGGAGCGAAAATCTTGGCCGGACGGATATTGGCGAAGACCTTAAGGCCTTTGCGCACGCCGAGAAGTCCGCGCTCTGGCCTGTTCTCTGGGGGCTGGTTGTCCCACTTAGGGCCTCCGACTGCTCCGAGCAACGTTGCGTCCGCGTCCTGGCAGATTTTGAGGCTCTCGGCGGGCAGAGGTTCGCCGTATTTGTCGATTGCGTTGCCGCCCATTGCGACCTCGCGGAAGTCGAAGGCTTTGGGGGCGGCTTTCTCGAGGACAGCGAGGGTTGCGCCGATGACTTCCGGGCCGATGCCGTCGCCGGGAATTACTGCTACATTCTTCATGGATATTCCTCCTTGTGAAGCAGAAACTTTGTGTACGACGTAATATTAGCACAGAGCTATATACGCAGAATAGCTGATGACAGTTGCGTTTTTTTTTATACTTATTATGAAGGTGATTGCGGATGCTGTGGCTGAGGATTGCGGCAGGGAGTATGTGCGCACTATCGCGGCTCACAGAAAATCGGAAAGCATCATCAACAAAATTTTTGACGAAAGGAATTAAGTGATAACTATGCTGAGTTACGAAGAGTTCTCGAATTACGGAAGTATGTCTGCCGACTGCAACCCTGACCCTTGCGGCCCGGATTATGACTCTGACTGTATGCCGGACTGCTCGCCCACTGAGGACGGCTTTGACTGTTGCCCGTTCGAAGAGTAAGGAGGAATAATCGTGTTGAGCCACGAAATTCTCACGAACGATGACGAATACACCCGCATAGAATGGTGCGAGCCTGACGACTGCAACCCCGATTACTTTTGCAGGCCTGACAGGTGGTAGTGTACTATCTGGAGCACAACGTCTACCTTGTTGACGGAAAAGTAAACGCGGCCTTCTATGACTTCAATCATGGAAGGCTTGTTCATGTCAGTACGGCGGGCAAGAATCTACTGCGCAGGGTTCTCGGCCAAGATGCAGAACTCACCAGCGAAGAACGCGCTTATCTCAACAGCCTAACGTCCCTGGGACTGCTCACCGACAAATTCACTGAGCCGCACGACATCAGCGAACTTTGCGGGAAGCCCGTTATAGATTTCGTGTGGATAGAGGTTACGACCTTCTGCAACCTGAAGTGCCTGCACTGCTACAACGAAGCAGAAAGCTCATGCGGAAAAGTCATGCCTTACGAGGACTTCTGCCACGTCATCGACGAGCTTGTTGCTTTCGGGGTCAGGAAGGTACAGCTCATCGGCGGAGAACCCCTCACTCTCGGCGACAATCTTACGCGCTATCTTGACTACTTGGCCGGGAAGTTCGACTACGTGGAGATTTTCACGAACGGCACGCTGATGACCGACAGCCTCATCACTTACCTCAAGGCACACGGAATCAGAGTTGCCCTCTCCCTGTACTCGTACAGCCCTGACGAACACGACAAAGTTACACGTCTGCCCGGCTCATGGGCAAGGACGAACGAAACCATACGGAGATTGCGCGAGAACGGCATACCTTACGCAGTCAAGAATGTCCTGATGAAGGGTGTTGCTCTCGGCGACAAGAACACTGACCTTTACACGCTGAACCCCAAGAAAGATGTTGTGCGCCTCACAGGCCGTGCTTCCGCCTCTCTGCTTACGATGGAGCTGGCGCGCAAACGATTAATCACGAAGAGGAGCTTCCGCCGCCGCCTCAGCAAAGGCTTCGTGCAAAGATGCTTAAGCGGGCATAACTGCTTCTCGCGGAGATTATACTTTGCCGCAGATTTGACCGTCTACCCCTGCGTCATGGAACGCCGAATCTCTCACGGAAACCTGCGCGGCTCACACCTTCCCGACATAATCAATGAGGACATACTTTCACTGAACAAGGACAGAATCCACGAGTGCAGTGAATGTGAGTTCAGGTACTGCTGCCACGACTGCCGCCCAGACTCCGGCGGAAGAAACCTTCATGCAAAGGCTTGGTACTGTACTTATCTTCCCCTGCTGGGACAATGGCAGGACGAGGAGAATTTCTTGAGAGAGCAGCTCCCCTGAAGAAACCTTCGGGGGAGTTTTTGTTGTGTGCTAGTTCTTGGCCTTCTTGAGGGATGCCATCAGTCCGCCGTCCTCTATCATCTGCTTGATGAACTCCGGGAACGGCTCAGCCTTGTAGGTCTTGTGCTTCGTCTCGTTCGTGATTATTCCTGTGTCGAAATTCACGCTCACACTGTCGCCGTCCGCAATGTCCTCCGCCGCTTCAGGGCACTCCAGAATCGCAAGCCCTATGTTGATTGCGTTGCGGTAGAAGATTCGCGCAAAACTCTTCGCGATTACGCAGGAAATCCCCGATGCCTTGATGGCCACAGGAGCATGTTCCCTCGATGACCCGCACCCGAAGTTCAAGCCCGCGACGATAATATCTCCAGCCTTCGCCTTCTTCGTGAAATCCTTGTCGATGTCCTCCATGCAGTGCGAGGCTAACTCTTTCTCGTTCTGGCTGTTGAGGTAGCGCGCAGGGATAATTACGTCAGTATCTACGTGGTCGCCGTATTTGTGTGCAGTTGACATTCTACATTACCTCCTCTGGGTGAGAGATGTGCCCGGTGATTCCCGACGCGGCGGCAACAGCAGGGGACGCAAGATAGACCTCGCTCTTTGTGTGCCCCATCCTGCCGACAAAGTTGCGGTTGGTCGTAGAAACGCAGCGTTCACCTTCCGCGAGAATGCCCATGTACCCGCCGAGACACGGCCCGCACGTCGGAGTGCTCACAACGCATCCTGCGTCAAGGAAGATGTCCGTGTAACCCCTCTTCATGCATTCGCGGTAAATCGCCATCGTCGCAGGAATCACTATTCCCCTGACCCCTGCGGCCAAGTGCTTGCCCCTAAGAACATTCGCGGCGGCCTCCATGTCCTCAATCTTGCCGTTTGTGCACGAGCCGATAACTATCTGATCAATTGCAATGTCCTTCCCCTCGCGCGCGGGGTGTGCGTTTTCGGGAAGGTGAGGGTAAGCGACGGTGCAGTCTATCTCGTCAAGGTTGAGCTCAACGACGGATTCATACTCTGCATCAGGGTCAGGGTAGTACGCAGTCCATTCACGATTCACGCGTCCCTTCAGGAAATCGCGCGTGATGTCGTCGACGGGGAAGATGCCATTTTTGCCGCCGGCCTCTATCGCCATGTTCGAGATTGTGAGACGGTCTGCCATCGTCAGCTCGCTCAAGCCCTCGCCCGAAAACTCCAGCGACTTATAGAGTGCACCATCAACGCCGATTCTGCCGATGAGCGTCAGGATTACGTCCTTCCCTGAGACGTAGGGCTTCTTGTGGCCGGTAACGTTCACTCTGATTGCCGCCGGGACTTTGAACCACGTACTACCCGCCTTCATTGCCGCGCCCATGTCCGTCGAGCCGACCCCCGTCGAGAATGCCCCTAACGCTCCGTAAGTGCACGTGTGCGAGTCCGCGCCGATAACCGCTTCGCCGGGAGCTACGAGTCCCTGTTCAGGAAGCAAGGCGTGCTCGATGCCCATCGTTCCCACGTCGTAATAGTGCTCAATGCCGAAACGATGCGCGAACATACGGCACTGCTTGCACTGCGTTGCTGACTTGATGTCCTTGTTGGGGACGAAGTGATCCATAACCATAACGATTTTTCCCGTGTCAAATACGCTGTCGAAACCTGCCGCCTCGAACTCGTTTATAGCTACGGGAGTTGTGATGTCGTTGCCGAGCACAAGGTCTAACCTAGCCTGAATGAGCTGGCCTGCGTGAACCTCAGGAAGCCCCGCGTGTTTCGCGAGTATCTTCTGAGTCATTGTCATACCCATTGAGTTACCCCCTCTGTGTGAAAGTTTCTGTATTGTACCAGATTTAAGATTGTAACTATTGACATTACAGAATGACAGTGTAAAATCTTCAGCGTTGTAACAATAATCCCTACAGGAGGAAGACAGCTAATGAAACTCGCAGTTGTATGCGCAAACGGCAAAGCAGGAAGCCTCATAGTCGACGAGGCAGTGAGCAGAGGCCTCGACGTTACGGCAATTGTTCGCGGACAGAACAAGACCAAAGCACAGCACGCAGTCATCAAGGACATTCTTGACCTCAAGGCGGAAGACCTCAAGGGCTTTGACGTTGTGGTTGATGCGTTCGGGGCATGGACACCCGACACACTGCCTCTGCACAGCAAGAGCCTTAAGGTTCTGTGCGACGCTCTCTCGGGAAGCGAAACTCGCCTTCTCGTCGTCGGAGGAGCAGGAAGCCTCTACGTCAACCCTGAACACACAGTGCAGCTCTACCAGACCCCAGAATTTCCCGACGCGTTCAAGCCTCTTGCGACGGCTCAGGCAAAGGCACTCGACGAACTCCGCAAGCGTGATGACGTGCGCTGGACGTTCGTGAGTCCTGCGGGGGACTTTCAGGCGGACGGCGGGAGAACAGGCAAGTACATTCTTGCTGGCGAAGAGCTGACCCTCAACGCGAAGGGCGAGAGCATCATCAGCTATGCGGACTACGCTATAGCGATGGTTGACGAGGCAGTGAAAGGAAATCACATCAAGCAGAGAATTTCTGTAGTCAGAGAATAACTGTGCAGATTTCCAGCAGGTTCACAATCGCAGTTCACATTCTGACGTGTATAGACTACTTTCATGAAGAGTGCACAATAACGAGCGACTTCTTGGCCGGGAGCGTGGGGGTGAATCCCGTGATAATCCGGCAGATAATCTCCCAGCTCAAAACGGCGGGACTGGTTGAGGTTGTGCGCGGAAAAGGCGGAATACTTTTAGCCCGTCCTCTTGAGAGCATAACACTCTACGATGTCTATGAAGCTGTCGAGAGCGTGAAGGGAAAGCTGTTCCGTTTCCACGAGAACCCCAACCCTGATTGTCCCGTCGGGAAAAACATACACGCCGCACTTGATGAGAGCCTCGATGAGATTCAGGAAGTCCTTGAAGGTAAAATGAAGTCTATCACCATGAAGGATATAGCGTTAAGGTAAAGATTGCCGACCTATGCAGTATAGGTCGGCAAAAATTTACTCTGCCTCGAACATCTTGTTGATGCCGCTGATGTATGCCTGCAGAGACGCTTCAACTATATCCGTCGAAATCCCCGAGCCGGTGTACATCTCTCCCGTCGAAACGCTCGAAATCTTCACCACTGCCTCGCCTATGCTGTCTTCGCCTTCGGTTACTGCCCTAACGCTGAAATCTTCGAGACGCGCATCAACCCCCAGCATCTTGTTCACTGCCTTGAACGCCGCATCAAGAGGACCTGCTCCGTACTCTACTCCCTCCATCACGCTGCCGTCCTTCCTCAGCTTCACGTAGGAGATCTTCGGAATGTCGCTCCCGCTGGTTATCGAGTGGCTCAGGAGCTGGCAGGTTGACGCTGTACCTTCCTCCGGCCTCACTATCCGCGAACGGTGAAGAGTCAGTGCCTCAAGGTCTGAGCTCGTGATGGTCTTCTTCTGGTCGGCCAGCTTCTTGAACCTCACGAAAATATCTTCAAGCTCCTCGTCAGGAATCTCGTAGCCCATCGCTTCGAGCCTCTCACGTATCGCGTGCTTGCCCGAGTGCTTCCCGAGAACTAACGCCCTGTGCGGAACGCCGATTTCGTCAGGGTTCATTATCTCGTAGGTCTGCGAGTTCGTTATCACGCCGTGCTGGTGGATTCCTGCCTCATGCGCGAAGGCGTTTGCTCCGACGATGGGCTTTGTCGGCGCGATCGGGACTCCTGTAATGTTGCTGAGAAGACGGCTCGACTTGTAGATTTCCCGCGTGTTAATGTTCGTGTCCGCGTCGTAGAAGTCCCTGCGGGTACGTATCGCCATCACGATTTCTTCAAGGCTCGCGTTGCCCGCGCGCTCGCCGATGCCGTTGACGGTGCATTCAACCTGAGTTGCTCCGGCCTTAACGCAGGCTAAAGAGTTCGCGACTCCCATTCCCAAATCATTATGGCAGTGCACGGAAATATCTACCCCGTCAATACCTTCAACGTGTGCCTTCAGGTACTCGATGAGGTCAGCCATCTCGTGCGGAGTTGAGTAGCCCACAGTGTCAGGGACGTTGATTGTGGTTGCTCCGGCGGCTATTGCGGTGCTGAAAGCCTGTGCGAGGAACTCACGCTCCGAACGCGAGGCATCCTCTGCGGAGAACTCTATATCGTCGCACTTGGCCTTTGCGTAAGAGACCATCTCGGTGATTGTCGAGAGAACCTGCTCACGCGTCATCCTCAGCTTGTACTGCATGTGAACATCACTTGTCGCTATGAATACGTGAATGCGGGGCTTCTTCGCGTCCTTGACTGCATCCCACGCGGTGTCAATGTCCTTCTTGTTCGCGCGGGCAAGGCTGGCTATCGTGCAGTTCGGGGCGGCACTTGCTATGGCCTGTATGCTCTTGAAGTCCATCGGCGAGGCTATCGCGAAACCTGCCTCGATGATGTCAACTCCGAGCTTCTCAAGCTGTCGGGCCATGACTATCTTCTCGCTGAGGTTCATGCTGCAGCCCGGGGACTGTTCGCCGTCGCGTAATGTTGTGTCGAAAATCTTAACCTGATGCATTAACTGTTATTCCTCCCATAAAAAACGGGGTCTGAGATTTTGTGTGATTGTCTCAGATTCCCCGTATGATTATCATGTTCTGCTGTGTGCACTGAAAGTTACTGCACTCCCGGAGAATCCGCAGTGCATAAGAGTAGTGCGAGGGCAGTTGTGAACATTATGCGATTCTCCTTTCTAGTATTGATGCGGGATATTGTACAGGCAAAAACAGTACCTGTCAAAACACAACAGCTCTAATTGATGCCGATATATTTCTCAGGAGCAACTTGCTTGTCATTGATCCTAAGTTCAAAATGCAAATGAGGCCCTGAGGAATTCCCTGTCGTCCCTACATAACCTATAATTTCGCCCTTTTTGACTGTGTATGAGCCTAACTCCTGATACCTTGTACCGGCAACAGTATACGTACTGCCAGAACCTGCTGACACTGTTACGACAGGCTTGCACTTTGTAAAGCCACTCAGGTGAGCATATCGTGCCTTAGTCTTCCCATCACTTGACGTAAAATAAATTACGTTACCATACGATACTAGCTTCCCGTTATAGTTACCCTTAGTCCCTATTATTTGTCTGCATTGAATCGTACCGTCCTGAATAGCATACACTGGTTTGCCGTTTATGCCGCTTGCAAGAATATCGTGTTTAAAACCTCCGTTGCCTGCAAGATTGTAGTTGCCCCAATATGCTCCTGCTACAGAAATAGGGTTTGCATATCCAGAACTAGGATTAGAGGACGTGAAAACTGTCTTGCTGACCCAGCGATCCTTCGTGCCGTTGCTTACAGGATAGCGTACGTAATACGCATTGCTCGTCTCCTGCAGAACTGTAACCATGTCGCCCTTATCGACGCGCTCATTGCCGTTGCGTTTGCTCAATGCAGAGTCCGTATACGCGGGAACGGTTTGCAAAGCCTGACGCTTGGTCTGGCCACCACCGCCTCCGCTGACAGGAACAAGTTTCCAGCTTGCAGATGCCCCACTGTGAGTATCCCACAAATGCACAATTGCACCGTTGAATGCCCTGTTGTTGTCGAGGTCTATAATCCTGTTTCCTCTCAACTTGCTCTGAATCAAGTAATAACCATTCCCGAGATTCCCGAACCTCCAGTAACAACTGTCCGTTTTATCGTTGGGATACAGCCACAGACGAGCATCGTTGTTCGAGTTACCGCCCTGAACGTTGATGACATGTCCGGAAGCTTTGTGAGTGATGGTGTACCAGTCTCCGTTTACTCTACGGAGCGTGAAAATCTGTGCCGCCGAATTGTTCTTCTCGTAGAGCCAGATAGGGGTTTGCGCTGCATTGCCGCCACCTTTGACATCAATAGTAAAATTGTTGTTTGCACGGGGGACAATGTAATAATCTCCATTGTTCGGATATACAACAGGAATCGCAAGTGCAGCAACAGGAACAAGTACAGCAAACACAAGCAACAGAAGACCACAACCGATAAATCTACATCAGCTGATCACCACTTGCATGAAAATATTGGGCAAAGTATTTCACATGCACAATGAAATATCAAGGCCTCACCCCCTCACTTCCTGAACTCCACAATAGTTACTCCGTACCCGCCTTCTCCCTCCATTCCGAGACGGTAGCTCTTAACGTACTTCAATCTTGCGCACAACGCGTGAACCTCCCGCCGCAAAATCCCTTCTCCGCGTCCGTGAATCACCGTTACAACGGAGTGATTAGACCTGTAAGCGCGGTCAAGATACCCTTCAACCAGCGGCATCGCCTCAGCAACGAGCATCCCTCTCACCATGATTGACGGCGGAACGCTGTCAGCCGCAGGAATCTTCGTCGTGTCCGCAAGCGGTGCTGCAACTTTCGCCTTCTTGTCCGTCGCTATGAGCTGCCCGACAGGCACATCAATCGTCATCGGCCCGGCAGTCATGTATGCCCGTCCGTTCCGAATCTCGTTGATTATCCCCACAATCCCGCTCCCGGCAACCTGCGCTGTAACTCCAGGTGCGGGCTCGAACGTTTTCGGGCTGCTCTCTATCTCGCGTTCCGTGCGTTTCTTGTGTCTCTTGTCGATTATTCCCCTCAGTTTCTCCAGCTCCCTCCGCCGAACATCATAGCCCTTCCTTGCTGAAACCTTCGCAGTCTCCTCAAGCTCACGGATAATCTCCTTCGAGGTTTCTTCCGCCCGTGCAATGAACTTCTCCGCACGCCTGTCTGCCGCCTGCATTATCTTGTCCCGCTGAATGTCTATCTCCGTTACACGTGCACGGTAAGCGTCCCTCAGCTCCTCTGCCTCGCGCATAGTCGCCTGAAATTCACGCTCTGCACGGTCAAGGGCTGCCTTGCGTTCGTTGAGCTCGCTCATTATGTCTTCCGCCGTAACTTCCCGCGAATCCAGCTCGCCCTGCGCCAGCTTCAACACACTTTCCGGCATTCCGTAACGTTTCGCGATGAGAAGGGCACTGCTCCGGCCCGGTATTCCCATCAGCAGCCGGTAAGTCGGTTCGAGCTTCTCTATGTCGAACTCCATGCTCGCCGTCTCGACTCCCTGCGTCATCAATGCGTATTGCTTTATCGGGTTGTGGTGAGTCGTCGCAAGAACCGTACAGCCCTTCTCCTTCAGCGTCTCCAGAATCGCAACTCCCAACGCCGCGCCCTCGTGAGGGTCTGTGCCAGCTCCTAACTCGTCGAGAAGAACAAGTGATGAGTCAGTAGAATCTTTGAGGATGCTGATTATCTTCTTCAGGTGAGAACTGAATGTCGATAGGTTCTGCTCTATGCTCTGTTCGTCGCCTATGTCCGCAAATATTGCGTCGAACGTCCCTATCACCGTCCCGTCCCGCGCAGGTATCGGCAGGCCGAGCCACGACAGCGCGATTAACACGCCCGCAGTCTTGAGGGTTACGGTTTTTCCGCCGGTGTTCGAGCCGGTTATCACGAGCGTGCTGAACGAGTCCCCGCATTCCGCGTCAATTGGGACTGCCTTCTCACGGAGCATAGGATGACGCGCGCCGGAAAGCCGGAAGAATTTGCGCTCAGTGAGTTCGGGAATCACCCAGTGCTTGGAGCGTATAAGCACATCACACGCGCACAGAAGGTCAAGCGTACCGATTACACGTTCTGCGCTGGTGATTGCGGTCTCGCGTGAAAGTATCGTCCGCGTCAGGCCAAGAAGTATGTTCCTCTCCTCGTCGTGCTCGTCCCGAGATTTCACTATCAGCGTGTTGTTGACGTGCGACAAGGCTTTAGGTTCCATGTACACGGAATTTCCCGACGCTGAACGTTCAACCGCCAAGCCGGGAAACCTGTTGATGTATTCCTGCCGTACCAGAAGCAGAAACCTTCCTTCACGCCACGACAGCGAACGTTCCTGCAGCATGTTCGTGATGTCGGAGTCGGAGAGGAGCTTCTCTGCAATTCGTCTGCCCGTGCGCTTCTGTGCCTCAATCTCCGAGCGCAAATCGTAGAGCTTCGGTGATGCGGTGTCCATTAACCGCCCGGAGTCCTCGATAACGTTAAGGCTCTCAAGTTCCGGCGAAAAATCCCGGATTCCTCTGCGCAGTGCGTCAATGTGCTCGTGTTTCTCCGAGAAACTCGCTAACTCTTCGCGGATGTGGCGCGCACACTGCAGGACTGCCCTGACCTTCACCAGCTCTTCACCCGACAGAATCCCGCTCCTCCGTGCCTGCGTGAACATTCCGCTGACAGACTCCAGCCCCGCGCTGAAGCGAAACTCTCCGTTGTGGTCAGTCAGGTCAAGCCACTCACGCAAGAGGGCTTCACGTTCACGGAGGGCTTCGAGAGTCTCTGCGGGCTTGAGCGACAATAATACCTGCTCCCCGAGTTCACCGCGCAGGTTCTCACGGTATGGGAGCAGGTTTTTGCTCAGCTCTAAGACTTCCGCAACGTTCTGTGAAAGATGCATCTATTTGCCCGTCAGCTTTCCCAAGTCAAGCAGGCCGTATTTCTCGAGTATGTCTCTAACGTAAGGCCATACTTTGGACGCAAAAGTCATCGTGTAGCTTCCTTCGTACCAGTCATCAGAGAGGAATGGAGATGCCGCCGCGAAAACCGCAACAATGATGAAGCACGTCTTCAGGACCGCGATAACAACGCCCATCATCCTGTCAGTAACGGTGAGATCTGTAACCTTGACCATGTAGGTGAGGATTGCTCCGACACCCGCAAACAGCATCTCGACAATGAAGAATATCAGCACCATGCAGATTATCGAGACTATTCCCCTGTCGATGCTCAGGCTGTCGTTGAACAGCATATGTATCGCGAGCTCCGTAGCCGCCTCGTTGAAGTGGAACGCACAGAAAGTAGCCGTGCCTATCCCCACAAGTCCTATTACCTCGCCGGAAAATCCGCGCATAACTCCTTTGTAGAGGAAGTACGCGAACACCAGAAACATCACTGTATCTATGATCGTTCCTATAGCCATTCCCATAGCCATAGCATTCATGTTTATCACTCCTTATCAGTTTGCGCCCTGAGGAGCACGGAAGTAGTTAATCTTCAGCTCCAGAGGGCTTGCCGCACAATCAATTCTTTTCCCCGCAAGTTCGCAGAGAGCTTCTATGCTTGGCCTGACCTTCACGGCTTCGAGCCCTGCACGTTCCGGGTCATCGGAGACAGCCAGTGCGTCAGGGTTAGCTTTTCGCCATTCAGCAACTTCTTCGAGTGTGTATTCTCCCGCATCAAGGAAGCCTTCACAGCCCGCGTACACGTACCCGTGCCCTGCATAAACCACAGCAAGAACTTTCCCCTTCTGCCCGAAAGACAGGACATCAAGCGACGACACAGGAACAATCTTTGCGCCCGAAGCATACGCAACGCCCGATGCATACGCCGCACCGACGCGGATTCCCGTGAAGTAGCCGGGTCCGTTGGTCAGAGCAACGTAGTCCAGAGACTCCCACGCATGCCCGCGCATTACGCGTTCAGACATTTGCGGAAGTTCTGAGGACTGACGGCGGCCTAAGTCCTCCTGCTCTGAGGCGACAATTTCACCGTCCACCATCAATGCGACTCCCGTCAAGCGCAGACAGCAATCAACCGCTAACATCTTCACAGCTTCATCAGCACTCCTTCCGCCTTCTGCCCCTGCGCGTCAATCGTTATTCGCCTCTCCGACTCGTCCGGCGCGGAGAAAGACACTTTCAGCACGTCGTCCGCCGGAGGGTTCTTCCAACGTTCCGGCCACTCGACGAACAGCACAGCGTCTTCACCGTACTCTTCGAGCCCCAATGAAGCAGCATCATCGAGCCTGTACAAGTCCGCGTGAATCACGAACAGCCCCGATTCCGCCTCGTACTCGTTGATGAGGGTGAAGGACGGACTCCTCACGCCGGAAATCCCCAGTGCCTCGCCGACTCCGCGAACAAGTACGGTTTTCCCCGCGCCCAAATCCCCGCAGAGCAGTACGCACAGCCCGCCTGTTAGAGCTTCACCCAGACGGCGGCCAAGTGCACGGGTTTCCTCCTCAGAGTGCGAGACAAATTCACTTGTCATGTCTGCGGGAACGCTTCTTCATGATTATTCGGAGGACAACGCACGAGACGCAGAACAGCACCGCAAAAAGCACCGAGCGCGGGATCTCTACGCTTGCCCCCGTGAAGCGGCTCATTCCGAAGATGAACGCTACAGCCATCCCGAAACTCAGAATGCTCATGAATAACCCTCTGCGCCGAATCTTCTCCGTCTTCTGAATCTCCGCGTCCCAGTCCACGCGTTTGCGGGGTTCACGCCTTTGCATTTCCGCTCCTCAAGTCTCCGATGACTTTGCGCAGTGTGTGTGCAATCTCCGACGCAAGAACCCCGTCAACTCCGCTCCGTGCCAGCAGGTCTCCGGCCATTCCGTGAATCGTTGCTCCGAGAACCGCCGCATCGAACGCCTCAAGCCCCATCGCCAAGAACGCACCGATACACCCAGACAGTACATCTCCTGAGCCGGGCACGGAGAGTTCAGGTCCGCCGTGCTTGATTTCCGCGTACTTTTCCCCAGAAGCTACGAGGGTGTTATGTCCTTTGAGCACGACACAGCCCCAGCGTTCGGAGAGCTCGCGTACTGCTCCCGGCCTGTCCGCGTGAACCGCCGCAGGAGGAATCCCCAGCAATCTTCCGGCCTCGCCCTCGTGAGGAGTCAGAACGGAGTCAGCACGTGCCCGCAAATCGTCCTTCGTTACGGAGAGCGCGTTAAGTCCGTCGCCGTCAACAAGAATCTTCTTCGGCCACTCCTTCCACATTCGGGACGTGAAAATCTCGGCGGCTATCGTCCTGTCCAGTCCCGGCCCTATCACCAGCGCATCAATGTTCTTCTGCGCGAGCGCAAGTTCTTTCCACCTGAAACGGTCATCTTCGGGGCAGTAAACCACTTCGGGAAGACGGGCGGCGCATACATCGCAGACGTTCTGCAGAGAAAGCAGGGTTACGACTCCCGCGCCGGATCTCAGCGCACCGAGAGCACTAAGCGCAGGAGCTCCCGTGTAACGCTCCGAACCTCCGACGATTAACAGCCTGCCTCTGTGCCCCTTGTGCATTTCGGGCGAACGGGCGGGCAGCAAATCCTTGACGTTCATGCTACAGCTTCACCTCATTCGGGGGAGTGTTCCCCGCTAACACTGCTTCGACGTTGCGGACGACCATCAAGCCCATGTTCGTGCGAGTCCCCAGCGTCGCAGAGCCAACGTGCGGCATCAGCACAACGTTCGGGAGAGCCTTAAGCTCAGGCTCAACGTCGGGTTCATGCTCGTAGACATCGAGGCCTGCGGCGGCGATGGTGTGGTTCGCGAGGGCAGAGGCTAACGCCTTCTCGTCAACTACCGGGCCTCTGGCTGTGTTGATGAGGATTGCTGAGGGCTTCATTTTTGCAAGCTGTTCTGCACCGATGAGATGCCGTGTCTCCGGCGTAAGAGGACAATGAAGCGAAACGTAATCCGACTCCGCAAGAAGTTCGTCAAGGGTTACGCGCTTCCCTCCGATTTCGTCGAGTTCGGAGGTGTTATGCCGTCCGAAATACAGCACCTTCATTCTGAAGCCTAATGCTCCCTTACGCGCAAAGTTGCTCCCGATTCGTCCTGCTCCGACAATCCCGAGCGTCTTGCCCGTAATGTCAGAACCCAGCATGTACTCAGGCCCTCCGCCCATCTTTGACGTGCGAACGATGCTGTCTCCTTCGATGACTCTCCGTGCCGCCGCAAAAAGCAGTGCCCAGCCCAAATCCGCCGTCGCATCCGTGAGAACGTCAGGAGTGTTGCTGACGTAGATTCCCCGTGCGTTCGCTGCCTTCACGTCAATGTTGTTGAAGCCCACTGCATAATTCGCGATGAGCTTGAGATTCTCTCCTGCCTGTGCGATTAGTTCTGCGTCTATGTTGTCGCTGAGCATCGTAACTACAGCCGCATAATTCTTCAGCGCATAAAGCAGCTCCTCACACGTCGCGCCTCTAGCCTCAGAGTTCACGTCGTAGCTGCAGATTCTGCCCAGCTCCTCCATCGCCAGCGGAGGAAGCCTGCGCGATACGTATACCTGTTTCGTCATCGATTATTCCTCAATCGTTATGGTCTGGATTACTACTTCTTTTACGGGTCTGTCCTGACGGCTGGTCTTCGTGTGCCCAATTGCCTCGACAACCTCCATCCCCTCGATTACGTGCCCGAAGATTGCGTGATGCCCGTCGAGCCACGGGGTAGGTACGAGCGTGATGAAGAACTGCGAACCGCCTGTGTTAGGGCCTGCGTTAGCCATCGACAGAATACCCTTCGCGTTGTGCTTGAGGCCTTTGCCGAACTCGTCATCAATCGTGTAGCCCGGTCCTCCCATTCCTGTGCCCGTCGGGTCTCCGCCCTGAATCATGAAGCCGTCGATCACCCTGTGGAAGATTACTCCGTCGTAAAAACCCTTCTTTGCGAGGCTCACGAAATTGTCGACCGTCTTGGGCGCAAGGTCAGAGTATAGCTCTATCCTGAAGTTTCCCATTGATGTGGTGAAGGCCGCTATCGGTCTCTTGGCCGGAGCTTCCTCGTCAGCAGAAGCAGGTGATGTCAGAAGCGGAAGCATAGCCGCACCGAGTGCAAGTACTCCCATAAGTTTAAGCATTGTGTTTATTCCTCCTAAAATGTGTATGGATTGAGCAATGATAGCACAAAAAAATTCCTCCCCCGCTGTCAGCAGAGAAGGAATAATCTGCAGCACCCCTACGGCTCTCTACGTCAACGTCTCTGACGGCAAAGTTACCCTTATGATGCCCTCTGCGTGCCCTGTCTCCTCATTGATGTCTATCACTACTCCGTTGAAGGCAGCTTCTGACTCGCATGGCTCAAACTTCACGGGCAGTCCTGTGAGGAACTTCTGGATTGCTGAATCGTACGTTACGCCCAGCATTCCGCCGTGAGCTCCAGTCATTCCTGCGTCGGTGATGTACGCCGTGCCTTTCGGGAGGATTCGTTCGTCGGCCGTCTGAACGTGAGTGTGTGTCCCGACAACTGCGCTGACCCGCCCGTCAAGGTAGTGCCCCAGCCCCAGTTTTTCTGAGGTTGCTTCGGCGTGGAAGTCCACTAGCACGGGTACGCGGCCAAGTTCCCCGAGACACGCATCAGCAACAAGAAACGGATTCTCTATTGGAGGCATGAAGACCTGTCCCTGAAGGTTGAGGATGCCGAGACGTTTGCCCTTGCGCTCAATTATCCCGTGTCCTCTGCCCGGACAGGAGAACGGGTAATTCGCCGGACGGAAGACTCTCGTGTCTGCGTCGAGCACGGGGAAGAACGGAGCTTTGTCCCAGATGTGATTTCCGCTGGTCATTGCGTCGACACCAAGCGCGACGAACTCGTCAAGTATCTTTGCGGTCATGCCTTTGCCGTGAGCAGCGTTCTCGCAGTTGATGACGGTAAAGTCTATCGGCCCGAAGTCCCTGCGCAGGATAGGCAGTGCGAGTGCCAGAACTTCCCTGCCCGTGCTCCAAGCTACATCGCCGGAGAAAAGCACCCTCATTTTGCGAACTCCGATGCTCTGGTCTCGCGGGCTACGTTGACCTTTATCTGTCCGGGATACTTCATCTCTGCTTCGATTTTGCGCGCAATGTCATACGCCATTTTGTGGACTGTCCCGTCGTCCGTCTTGCCGGCGTTGAGGATAACTCTGACCTCGCGGCCTGCCTGTATCGCGTAGGCTCTCGTAACTCCCTCGAAGCCCTGCGCAAGTTCCTCGAGCTGCTTCAGCCTCTTGATGTATGCGTCGATGCTCTCTCTGCGTGCTCCTGGACGTGCGGCACTGATTGCGTCTGCCATCGCTACGACGACTTCGTACACCGAACCGACCTCGAGATTGTCGTGGTGGCTGGCTATGCAGTTCACGACTTCGGGACGCTCGCCGAGCCTCTTGGCCAGTTCCGCACCGATTGCCGCGTGAGGCCCCTCTATCTGGTGGTCGATTGCCTTGCCGATGTCGTGAAGAAGCCCTCCGCGACGTGCTGTCTCTTCGTCGAGGCCAAGTTCTGCGGCGATGATTCCGGCGATCTCTGCGACTTCGAGGCTGTGCGCAAGAACGTTCTGTCCGTAGCTAAAGCGGAACTTAAGCTGTCCTATCGTGCGGATAAGTTCATTGTTCATGTTCTTTATGCCGAGCTCAAGTATCGCGTTCTCGCCTTCGGTTATCATCTCTTCGTCTATGTCGCGGGCAGCCTTCTCTATGAGCTCCTCGATTCTTGCGGGGTGAATCCTACCGTCAACTACAAGGCGTTCCATTGCGCGGCGGGCGATTTCTCGTCGGATTGGGTCAAAGCTGGAAAGTGTTACTGCTTCTGGTGTGTCGTCGATAATGAGGTCTACTCCTGTGAGGCTCTCGAAGGCTCTGATGTTGCGGCCTTCCCTGCCGATTATGCGCCCCTTCATCTCTTCGCTCGGGAGAGGTACGACGCTCACAGTGCTTTCGCCTGCCGCCTCCACTGCACACCTCTGCATTGCTCCGATGATGATGTCCCGTGCTCTGCGGTCGGCCTCACGCATTGCCTGTTCCTCGAGCTCCTTGAGCTTCAGACCCAGCATGTGCCTCGCGTCGGCTTCGGTCTTTCGGAGGAGGAGTTCTTGGGCTTCTTCTTTGGTCATCTCGGCGATCTCCTGAAGACGTGCCTCCTGCCTCTGTATCGTCTCCTCAAGGGCGGCTCTGCGTTTCTCCAGCTCTTCCTGGCGCGTCTTGAGTTCGTCTTCTTTGCGGGTAACACGGTCAATCTTCTTGTCGAGGTTGTCTTCTTTCTGCTCGAGCTTGCGTTCTGTCCGCTGAATCTCTGCACGTCGTTCCTTGATGTCCTTCTGAGCTTCCTGACGGAGACGGGTAACTTCCTCGCGGGCTTCGGCTATCTTGGCCTGACGGAGTCGTTCGGCGGACTCTTCGGCTTCCTTGAGCATTGCGGCGATCTGCTTCTTTGTGCCGTTGATGCGTGAATTGTCCCACGCCCTGAGCCCGGCATAACTCAAGCCTGACCCGGCCATGAAGAACAATACTGCTAACACGTACTGCATAACTGTTTATCCTTTCCTGTTCTGCTGAAATATATATGTCCCAAAAAATGAAGGGGTGCTGAATCATATAGATACTAATCCCGAAAAATTTGGGTGGATGTGATAAATTCTACAGTTTTACGCAGTCTTTAACAAGCAAAAATTTCTATGGTTTCCCGGTAAAGGGTCTGCGTCTTCCTGTTCCGTCTGCACCAAACTTCTTGTCGAGCGCGTAATTGTCCTTCGGCCGTGAGAAATATCCGTCCCTCACTGTCTCAGGCTCGCCCATCCCGAGAAGTTCTCCTGCGGCAACGAACACGTAGCCGTCATCGCTGAGGATGTTCACGACTTCACGGAGAAGGTTGACCGTACCCTTCGGCACAAGGTTTGCGTGGAATAGGAGGATGCTTCCGGGCTTAGTCATTGACGCAACGAGCCTGGCGGAACGTTTCGCGCGCTCGAGCCTTGAGTTGTCTCCGGCTTCTGCGGCCACGTCCCACTGAACAACACGCATCCCCAGCTCCGCGATGGTCTTCAGTGCACGCTGGTTGTTCCTCCCGTAAGGCAGGCGGAATAGCGTCATGCTTTCAGGAGCGTCAAAGGCCTCCGCTTCTTCGCGCAATAACTCGTACTCGGCCTGTGTCCAGAGGATTTGCGCCCTCAGACCTTCGTCGCTCAACAATGCACAGTTGCCATGACTCCAGTTGTGGTTGGCGAGCTCAAAGAGCGGTGAGGTCATTATCTGCTTGACGCGTTCGGCGTGAGTGCGCATCCATTTTCCGCCCATGAAGAGCGTTGCGGGGATCTGCTTCTCCCTCAAGAAGCTAATCACGTCCATATCACAGCCGGTCGTGTTTGTGTCGAGCTCGCACATGTCGAACGTGAGGGCAACAGCCTTAACGTCGCCGGAGAGCTTTACGCGCCGGATGACTCCTTCGTCATCGGAGAGCGGAGGCAGGGCATTGAGGGGAATTGTTCGGGACGGAGGGGTAGTGTCGTTGGGGATAGCTTTGCGGCGGTCGAGGGAAGTTAGCTCCCACGATGGCGAGGCATAAACGGGCGCGGACAATACGCATAACAGCACTATGATTCTGATGGTCTTCATGATGAACGTCTCCTTTGCGGTGTGAGTGCTATTATAGCCTGTTATGTTGCCCGCCCTGAAAATTGAAGTATAATTTTTCCCATCATTCATAATTTGTTCAGAGGTGAAGGTCAATTATGCCTGTTCCCAGCACTGAGGAAATACGCAGGCCATTGCTTGAGGCATACAAGGGAGATTCTCCCCATTATTTCCGCATCAAGGAACTGATGAGCCTGATAGCGGAGAAGTTAGGGACGCACATAGATTCGATGTCGCCCTATGAGAGGAGAGCCCTTAAGAGCAGGATAAACGATGCCCAAGCATATTTGATGACGAACAAACTCATCTCGAACCCATTAAAGCAGACATACATGATAACCAGACGAGGGACGGAAATTTTGGAGACGACGACAGGGATTATTGAGGACGAAGTGTTTACTGTTGCAGAGCCAGCTTCAGTGAAAGCAGAGGAGGAGCTTCCGCCGCCTGATGTTGAGGTCGTTGCCGAAGAGGAAGAGACCCCAGATGTTGAGGCCGTTGCTGTAGAGGAAGAGGCAGAGCCTGCAGATGTTGAAGTCGTCGAAGAAGCACCAGAAGAGCAGCCAGCAAATGTTGAAGCTGTCGCCATAGAGGAAGAAGCCGCAGATGTTGAGGCTGTCGACTACGAAGCAGAGGAAGAGACCCCAGACGTTGAGGCTGTCGCCGTAGAAGAGGCAGAGCCTGCAGAGACTGAGGCTGTAGCTGTAGCGGAAGAAGCCGCAGACATTGAGGCTGTTGACGACGAAGAAGAACAACAAGCCGCAGACGTTGAGACTATTGACGATGACGCAGAAGAACAGGCCGCAGACGTTGAAGTCGTTGCTGTAGAGGAAGAGGCAGAGCCTGCAGATGTTGAAGTCGTCGAAGAAGCAGCAGAAGAGCAGCCAGCAGACGTTGAGGCCGTTGCTGTAGAGGAAGAGGCAGAGCCAGCAGATGTTGAGGCTGTCGACATAGAAGAAGAGGCAGAGCCTGCAGAGAGTGATGCTGTCGCTATAGAGGAAGAAGCCGCAGACATTGAGGCCGTCGACTACGAAGCGGAAGAAGAAGCCGCAGACGTTGAGGCTGTTGACGATGACGCAGAAGAAGAAGCCGCAGACGTTGAGGTCGTTGACGAAGCGGAAGAAACCGCCGCAGACACTGAACCTGTTGACTACGAAGCAGAAGAGCAACCGTCAGACGTTGAAGCAACGTCGGACGAGGCAGAGCCTGCAGAGCAAGAGTTCACGCCCGCCAACGACGATGAAGATATCGCACCCGCCGACACTCAGGAACTCTTCCCCGACAACATTGACTTGACCGACGAACCACAAACTTACGATTACGAGGAAAATTCAGACATGAGTACAGAAGAACTTGAAGACTATTCACACGCAGTAACACAGTCCCTGAGCATTGATGACGTTCTCGAACGCCACAACTCCGAACTTGCCGACAATGCCCTGATGCGCGCCGCAGGCCTCTCGCCGGAAATGTTCTCCATCTTCGTGATCGACCTGCTCTCAAAGATGGGCTACAACGCCTACCAGAACGCACGCTACACGTCCGATGCCTCTGGCAACAGCCTCATTCAGGGTGTAATCCTCGACCTCAAGACCAAGAGCAACATCTACATTCATACCAGCAAGCTCTCTCCCGGCAGGACGGTCGGACGCGCTGATGTCAAGGACTTCGCCAGCGAACTTGCGGAGCTCGGCGGAACAGGAATCTTCGCGACAACCGGCGAGTTCTCCGAGCAGGCCGCAGTCTGTGCTCAGGATGAACGCATCATGCTCATTGACGGCCAAAAGCTGGCGACGCTCATGATTAACCACAACTTCTGCGTGAACGTAGAGAGAGTCTTTGAGGTCAAAGAACTGGACGATGACAGTTTCTCCGAGTACGAATGAGGATATACTTTGTCTCTATGGGCTGTGCCAAGAACACCGCAGACAGCGAGCACCTCACTGCACAGCTCGAAGCACTTGGCCACGTCATCACTGACACTACCGACGGTGCGGACACGGCAATCATCAACACATGCGGCTTCATTCAGGACGCAGTGAAGGAGAACATCGACGCGATTCTTGACCTCGAGAAGCTCAAGGAGGACGGAGCCGTCAAGAGAATCGTTGTCGCCGGATGCCTCGTGAACCGCTACGAGAAGGAATTACGCGCCGAACTTCCGACGGTTGATTTGTTCGCACGGTCTGAGGATTGGGAGAAGGTCATAACGTTTCTTGGAGGCACGTACAACGCAAACTGTCAGTCAGTCTCGCACTCACTCACTCACACATTCTGGACGCGCTACCTCAAGGTCTCCGAAGGCTGCAACACCCTGTGTTCGTACTGCGCAATTCCCCTCATACGCGGCCGTCTCAGGAGCATTCCCGTCAAGCAGCTTCTGTCTGAAGCAAGGATGCTGTGTGCTGCCGGAGCAAAGGAGCTGTGCTTAGTCGGCCAAGACCTAACAGTTTACGGCTCTGACATCGGCACTAGTCTTCAGGAGCTCATCCGCGCCCTCAACTCTGAGCTTCCGGCAGGGACATGGTTACGGCTTCTCTACCTTCATCCTAACCGCGTCAACGAAGCATTAATTGACTTCCTGATGACGCAGGAGAAAGTCCTCCGCTACCTTGACATCCCCATACAGCACGCAGACCCCGACATTCTCGCGCGAATGAATCGCCCATGTCCGCCCGAACACATGCGCAGAATCTTCGCGTACATCCGCGAGCTTGACCCTCTGTTTACCCTGCGCACAACGATAATGACGGGATTTCCCGGCGAGACGGATAAGAGCTTCAGCAGAGTGCTAGACTTCGTGAGTGATGTTGAGTTCGACAGGCTGGGAGCGTTCGTGTATTCGCCTGAGGAGGGCACTAAAGCGGCCAAGTTAAGCGGCAGGGTCTCGCGCAAGACAGCAGAAGCACGGTGCTCTAAGCTGATGGAGCTTCAGGCAGAGATTGCGCAGGAGAGAAGCGAACTCTTCGTTGAACGTGAAGTTGACGTGCTCGTCGAGGAGATTGACGCAGAGGCGGACGAAGCGTGGGGAAGAAGTTACCGCGACGCGCCGGAAGTTGACGGGCTCGTGTGCGTTGAGGGAGCAGCATCAATGAGACCCGGCGATGTTGTGCTGGCGAAGATTAACGACTGCAACGAAAACGATTTGTTTGGAGAGGTGATTAATGATGAGCGAAAGTAAACGCTATCCCTATTACGTGTGGATTGCGAGCGTATTCGGACTGGGCTTCCTGCCTTCGGGAATGCCCGGCACTGTGAGTTCTGCGGCGGCCTGTGTGGTCAGCGCGTTCGTTGACGTGCCGATGTGGGCAATAGTTCTTGTGTCGGCCGTAGGAGTGTACGTTACCGGCAAGTCTGAGGCATACTTCGGCCAGAAAGACCCGAGCTTCCTCAACATCGATGAAGTTCCAGGAATGTGGCTGACGCTGTACCTTCTGCCGAAAGGATTCATCATTCCCGGCTTCTTCCTGTTCAGGCTGATTGACATTCTTAAGCCCTTCCCCGTCTGCACGATGGAGAAGCTACCCGGCGGCTGGGGCATAATGGCTGACGACATTCTCGGCGGCATAATGAGCAACGTAATCCTTCAGGCACTCAACGCGTACTTCTACCACGCGGGCTGGATGTATCCTCTGCTTGCGGGGGTGCTGTGATGAGGAACGCGGTACTTGCGGCGGTCGGCGACGAACTCCTAAGCGGCGCGCGACTCGAGAAGAACGCGTCCTTCATGGCGCATCACCTTCACAGCAAGGGCATCGAGGTTCTGCGCATCGAGGTTCTTCCCGACACTGATGAAGCGATTCACGGGCTTCTTGCACGGTGGATAGGGCACACTGACTTGCTGATTCTTTCGGGAGGTCTTGGCCCGACCCACGACGACAGAACGAGGCACGCAATCGCTTCGTACTTGGGGTGCGGGCTGAGGGCGGAGAACGCGATGTATGACCGCGTCGTCGACAGGGTGCGCAATGACCCTCACCGTCTCTCCTACACGGAGAGGTGCAGAGACCCTCAGGCGATGATTCCCGAGAAGGCACAGGCTGTCTTCAACCCTGCAGGCTTCGCGCTGGGGATTCGCTTCGAGTCAGAAGGCACAACGGTGATAGCCCTGCCCGGCGTTCCGATGGAGTATCAGGCGATGACCCGACAAGAGCTCCCTGAAGTTTTCGCGCCGGACTCCGAGCATTGCAGTGCGTCGGTGATAATCCTGAACATTCCCGAGATGACTATTGCCGAACGCATCCCCGAAGTCATCGGCAATTCCGCGCTTCACGTGTCGATACTTCCTGCTTTCCCGCAGGTTGAGCTGATAATCAGGGGCGAGGCTAAGGCGGTCTCTGAGGCAGAAAGAGCTGTGCGCTCGCGTTTCCGTGATGACGTTCTGCCGCAAGGCTGTGCGTCCATCGCTGAGGCAGTGCTGTACGAGGCACGTTTCAGGGGCGCAAGGATTGCGTGTGCGGAGTCGTGCACGGGCGGGCTTATCGGCGCGGCACTGACCGAGATTGCGGGGAGCTCCGACGTGTTCAACGGCTCGGCGGTAACCTACAGCAACGAGGCCAAGAGCAACATTCTGGGCGTGAAGGCCGCAACTCTGCGTGAGCACGGAGCAGTCAGCGAGGAATGTGCGCGTGAGATGGCGGAAGGTGCGCTGAGAATCTACGACGCGGATTTTACGGTGAGCGTTACGGGTATTGCCGGGCCAGACGGAGGCAGCGAGAGCAAGCCTGTAGGGACGGTGTGCTTCGGGTTTGCGTCGGACAGAGGGACGATAACGATAACACGCAGGCTTCCGGGCGGACGCGAGGAAGTGAGGACACGGACGGTACGCTTCGCGCTGTCGGAACTGTGGCGGATGATTCACGGCGCGTGATGGTATACTTACAAGCTCACACAGAAAATTTACAGGAAGGTGATTACTCTGGCTAAAGCGGCAAAGAAAGCTCCGCAGTCCCGCGAAGAAATCCTCGAAGAAGCCTTAAGCGACATCAGGAGCAAGTTCGGCGACGGCGCAATAATGAAGCTCGGCGACACCGCCAGAAAGAACGTTGACGTTCTGTCGAGCGGAGTTCTTCCCCTTGACGTTGCTTTGGGCATAGGCGGTTACCCGAAAGGCAGGATCGTCGAGATCTACGGCCCTGAAGGCAGCGGCAAGACCACAATAGCCTTGTGCGCAATCGCTGAGGCACAGAAGGCAGGAGGCATCGCGGCATTCATCGACACGGAACACGCTCTTGACCCGCGTCTCGCGGCGACGCTCGGGGTTGACGTTCCCAACCTCTACCTGTCCCAGCCCGACAGCGGCGAACAGGCTCTGTACATTCTTGACCAGATGGTCAGGACGGGAGCGGTTGACATTGTTGTGCTGGACTCTGTTGCTGCTCTGACTCCGCAGTCCGAGATAGATGGACGCATAGGCGAAAGCCAGATGGGGCTTCAGGCGCGCTTGATGTCCTACTCACTGCGCAGGCTCGCGTCAATAATCTCCAAGACCAACTGCATCGTGATATTCATCAACCAGCTCAGAGCCTTAATCTCCACCGGCTACGGGCAAGGGCCTACGGAGACCACGACAGGAGGCCGTGCGCTGAAGTTCTACTCGTCGATAAGGCTTGAGGTCAGGCGCGGCAAGAAGATCGACAAGGGCGACGTAACCATAGGCCACGAACTCTACCTGAAAGTCGTGAAGAACAAGCTCGCTCCGCCTTTCCGTGTAGGACACACCAGCCTGATTTACGGCAAAGGCATTCCGCGTGATGTCGTGGTCGTGGACATGGCGATAGACTACGGCATCATCGTGAAGAAAGGTTCATGGCTCGCGTACAAGGGCGAGACTCTCGGGCAGGGCAGGGAATCTGTCGCGCAGTTCTTGGCCGAACACAAGGACTTACAGGAAGAGATCGTGAAAGGCATAATGCAGAAGGTCGGCGAAGGTCTGGGCTACATGCCGGAGGCCGAACCGATGCAGGAAGACGCTCCCGAACTCCCCGAAGTCGACGAGATTCCTGACGATGAAGAAGGAATGCTCGAGATTGCGGACACTGACTCGGACGCAGAATAACAACAATCCTCCGGCTTTCGGAGGAATTTTTGTATCATGTCAGGAAGTACTTCACCGTCTCAAACATCAGCCTGTAAGGATAATAAAGCCTGCTCATCCCGTACTTCCTGTGAATGCCGTAAATCTCATCAAGCCTCTTCTTGGCCTCACGAAAACTCTTCTGCGTACTCATTCCCCCGAAAGTGAAGTTGCTTATCACTTTGTCGAGGGGAATTAATTTTTTGCCGTCAACGTACAGGTGAGTTGCGAAGTCGAAGTCATCGTGAGAGTTTATCAGCGGGTACGGGTACTCCAGCAGAATTTCTCTCCGCGAGAACGCCGCGGGGTGGCACCAGTGCGAGGTCGTCCAGAACATGCCCTTCTTTGCGTGCTTGATGATGCTGCCGGACTTCGTGATGACGTTCAGGCTTCCCCACGCTAGGTCGTAGCCTTCGCGCTCGTAGAGTTCCGCCATCGTCTGCACAGCGTCAGGCTCATACCAGTCGTCAGCGTTTATCTGCCCGACGATCTCTCCGTGTGCGAGGCGTGCTCCCTTGTTGAGTGCGTCATACATGCCCTTGTCCGGCTCGGAAATCACCGTCATGCTCCGGCCTTCCATCGCGTTGAACCTCTCGACGTACGACCGCGTAACAGAAGCTGTGTCATCTCTCGATGCCCCGTCAATCACTATGTATTCTATGTCCCGGTATGTCTGGTTAATCACGCTCTCTATCGTCCGCGCAATTGTTGCCTCTGCGTTGAACGAGACCGTGAGAACTGTTACAGGTACGCTCATGAACTATTTACCTCTTCAGGAATTTTTCGCACATTATAGCATTCGCTCTCATTGACAATTCGGAGACCCTCTGCTAATCTTATCGCCGTTCTAAAAAATTAATGGCACTCAACGAGATATAGTGCTAAGACAAAATCATTCAGGAGGTGATAACAATGAGAGACGGTCTGACAGAACGTCAGCTGAGCATAGTTCTTTCTGTTGTCTACGAGTACATCAAGACGGGAGAGCCCGCCGGAAGCCAAACGATTGTCCGCAAGTACATTCGTGGACTGAGTGCCGCGACGATCCGCAACGAGATGGCAGACCTCGAGGAGATGGGTTACTTTTCCCAGCCTCACAGTTCGTCCGGCAGGCTTCCGACAGCATTAGCGTACAGGATCTATGTCAACTCGGTAACAGCACGTGCACGGAATCGCTCTCACGGAGAGGACGCGATACGCCGCGAAATTCTCGGAAGCCGCAGCGGCATTGAGGATCTGCTCAGCCAAGTTACTCACCTCATGGCAAGGCTCACCAACTGTGTGGCGGTTGCGGCTGTGCCTGCTCTCGACGGGACAAAAATACAACACATAGACCTTGTGCCTGTCGGAGGACGCAACGTTCTCACGCTGATTATCCTTGAGGGAGGGCTTGTGCATCACTCGCAGTTCACCCTGCCGTACGACGTTGAGCCTTCGAGCCTCGAGGAACTCTCAAGCAGAATCAGCATGTTCGCCTGCGGGCACTCCTGGAACGAAGTCCGCGACGGCCTCTACAAGTACGTTGCCGACGGCCTGAACGAAGCACGGGACTCCTGTAGGGATGCGATAAACGCTCTGGACAAGTTCCTGACCGAGCAGAACTACAAGTTCTTCAGCTCCGGCGCGAGGCATCTGCTCGAAGTTCCGCAGTTTCAGGAGCTCTCGAGGCTTCAGGCGGTGCTTAATCTCCTCGAGCAGGAGAAGCCGTTGGCACGAATGATCGAGAAATGCCGCCACAACAGAGAAATCGAGGTTACGCTCGGGGCAGAGAACGAAGCCGAAGGCATGAAGGGCATGGAGGACAACGCAATGATTCTCATACCCGCCCGGCCAAGACAGCAGAAGGCAGTGCTCGGGCTTATAGGGCCGATGAGGATGGACTATGAACGGTCAATACATGTACTTGAGAGCGTAGCAGAAGCATTAGAGGAGGATTCAGGAAGGTGAACGGCATGAATGACGACGAAGCCAGACAGGAGGAAGCAGCAGCTCCCGACCCTAAGGACGAACAGATAGAGAGCCTCACGCGACAGCTAAAAGCGACGACAGCGGACTTCTACAACTTCCGCCAGCGCACCACCAAAGAACGCCTCGAGACACGAAAGCGTGCGACAGAAGAAGTGATCCTCGCGATGCTGCCAGTGCTGGACAATCTCGACAGGGCACTTGAGGCCGCCGGTTCTGAGGATGCAGCAAGTATCCTTAAGGGCGTTGAGATGGTACAGAGGCAGTTTGTGGGGGTGCTTGACGGTCTCGGAGTGAGCATCATCAAGACGGAAGGCGAGAAGTTTGACCCGTTGCTTCATGACGCGGCAGGAACAGAACAGGTAGACAGCCCGGAGCTTGACGGCAAAGTGATAACCGAGAGGCTGAAGGGCTACAGGACGAAAGAACGGGTATTGAGGCCCGCACAGGTAACAGTAGGGAAAATCAAGGAGGCATAATAACAATGGCTAAGGTAGTAGGAATAGATTTAGGGACGACAAATTCATGCATAGCAGTGCAGGAGGGCGACCAGACGACGATAATTGCCAACAACGAGGGAGCACGTACTACCCCGTCAGTTGTGGCTTTCACGAAGGACGGCGAAAGGCTCGTCGGACAGCTCGCGAAGCGTCAGGCGATCGTCAACGCCGACCGCACGATAATGTCAATCAAGCGCGAGATGGGAACTGATTACCGCGTGAACATCGACGGCAAGAAGTACACACCGCAGGAAATCAGCGCAATGATTCTGCAGAAGCTCAAGAGAGATGCAGAAGATTATCTCGGCGAGCCCGTAACTCAGGCAGTAATCACAGTGCCGGCATACTTCACTGATGCACAGCGTCAGGCCACGAAGGACGCGGGAACAATCGCTGGGCTTGAAGTGTTGAGAATCATCAACGAGCCTACGGCGGCGTGCCTTGCGTACGGCGAAAACAAGACGGAGGAGCACAAGATTCTGGTGTTCGACTTGGGCGGCGGAACGTTCGACGTGTCGATTCTGGATGTCGGAGAAGGAGTCTTCGAGGTCTTGGCCACAGCGGGCGATAACAGGCTTGGCGGAGACGACTGGGACAACAGAATCGTTGAGTGGATAGTTGCTGAGTTCAAGAAGGCAGAGGGCATTGACCTGAAGAATGACAGCATGGCAATGCAGAGGCTTCGTGAGGCGGCAGAGAAGGCCAAGATAGAGCTCTCCAACATGACAGAGACCACAATCTCCCTTCCCTTCATCACGGCTAACCAGACCGGCCCGAAGCACCTCGAGATGAGGCTCACGCGCGCAAAGTTCGAGGAGATGACGGCAGACCTCTTAGATCGCACAATAAGGCCGACACAGAGAGCACTTGAGGATTCAGGCCTGAAAGCCAGCGAAGTGGACAAGATTCTTCTTGTGGGCGGTTCAACGCGTATGCCGATGGTGCAGAAGAAGATAGTTGCACTGCTGGGCAAAGAACCCACGAAGGGCATCAACCCCGACGAGTGCGTAGCGGCTGGTGCGGCAATTCAGGGAGCAATCCTGAAGGGCGACCACAAAGATATAGTGCTCGTTGACGTTACGCCGTTGACGCTGGGCATCGAGACGCTCGGCGGAGTAATGACGACGATGATAGAGCGCAACACTGCAATTCCCGCCCAGCAGAGCCAGGTCTTCACGACTGCGGCGGACAATCAGCCTCAGGTGGAAATCGCAGTGTATCAGGGCGAGCGCAAGATGGCACAGGACAACGTAGAGCTCGGACGCTTCACGCTCGACGGAATTGCACCCGCACCGCGCGGCATCCCTCAGATTGAGGTAACGTTCAACATCGACACGAACGGCATCCTGAACGTCTCGGCGAAGGACAAGGGCACGGGCAAGGAGCAGAAGATAACGATACAGTCATCTAACCTGAGCAAGGACGATATTGAGCGCATGAGGCGGGACGCGGAAGCACACGCTGACGAGGACGAGAAGAAGCGCAGTGATGCAGAGGCGCGCAACGAGGCAGATGCGGCGGTGTTCGGAGCAGAGAAGCTCATGGCTGACTTGGGCGACAAGATGACAGCTGAGGAGAAGGGACGCGTGAACGCGAAACTTGACGCGCTCAAGAAGGCTATAGAGACCGGCGATGTTGCTGGAATGAAGAGCGGCAAGGAAGACCTTCAGCGCACAATGCAGGAGTTCGGGACGAGGTTGTACCAGCAGGCCGGGCCGGGAGAGCAGCCGGAGGACGGCAAGTCAGCTCCTCACCATGGACCGCGCGAAGATGACGGCACGGTGGAGGCGCATTTCACCGACGAGCAGTAAGCAGAGAAAATTATTTCCCCCTTTGCCAGAGACGGCGGAGGGGGATTTTTAGTGCTGTCTGGACTGCGCGCATATAGCCTCGAGTTCTTCGGGCGAATGCTTCAGGAACTCGTCAGGCCGTATAGTCCTGTCGTCAACGTAGAACCCTTTGTGTCCCGGCCAGACTTTGCCGTATATTATCCCGTCATAGGGTATCTGCCACTTGTCCAGCCACTCCAGCAGTATCTTGGCCGTGTGCTTGTTGATTAACCCCATGTCTCCCTTGTAGGTGTTCATGTTCCTCGAGGTCAGAAGGATAATCCGTGCTCCGTTGGCCTTGTAGTACCTCAGTTTCTCCAGCATGTCGGGATACGGTACTAAGTCTTCGTAACGTTCATCCTTAGTCTTTATCGGGCATAATGTCCCGTCAATGTCGAACACAAAAGTGTATTCGCTGTACAAGATTAATCACTCCTTATGTCTGTTGTGCAGGCCAGAAGCTCTATGCCTGTTCCGAGCATCGCCGCCTGATGCCTTAGGCTCTCACCGTGAAGCGGTATCATGCTCAGGAACAGCAGAGCCTCTATCAGCTTTACTCTCTTCATGTCCGGCGAGAAGACTTCCTTGAACAGCTCCAGCATGTCGAAATCTCTTGCCCTTCCGTGAACCTCGTAATTCACAGAAGCATTCGCGAGGTCGTATTCTGCGCTGAACATGTCCTTGATGATGAAGTCGTATTTCCCGTCTATGCTGTGAAGTATTTTTGCGAGGTCATAATCCGGGTCGCCGTATATGTCGTAGCTCCCGAAGCTGCCTCTCGGGTCTATCAGCTTGATGAACTGCAGGTTAGGGTCAATCATTATGTTGGTGAAGCACAAGTCCCCGTGAATTATCGTGAACTCATCGATTCCGTAAAGAACCTCAGGGACGCACTTCCTCAGGGCATCGCATATCCCGTCAAGCGGAAGGTATCTTTGTCCGTTCACCGTGATATTCTTCGTGAAGAAGGCGGAGAAGTTCTCGTTCTTGCGCAGTGCGTCAATCCTCTGCAGAGTCTTGGCCAAGTACATATCCTCGAGCGATGAGCGTATGTCGTCTCCTCTTGCCGTGTAACGCTTGAAGTCGTCAATCACCGAGCGTATCCGGCTGAATATGTCCTTCCACTGCCTGAAGCCCATCTCTCCGTACAGGAACAGTTCATGAACAGTGTGGTACGCGTAATACTCCATCGAGGCATAAGGCCTTGTGTAGTGCGTCGAGAAGCTGAAGATTCGCGGGTGCGTGTATTCCAGATCGGACGGCAGCTTGAGATACCACTTTATCTCCTGAATGAATTTCTCCCTGTTCTCGCTGGTCTTGGTGAGGATGCCTCTCGTCCTGTCCATAGCTATATGGTTGAACTCACGCGCACTCACCTCTAGACGCGAGCTGAAGTACTTGTCGGCGTGGCCTATGTCGAACCAGCTGGAAGCCTTCACCGCTCTCATCGGGCAGGAAGCGTTGTAGTCCCTCAGTGCCTGATAGAACGTGCTGACTGACGCATCGGGCTCGACGAATGCGCGTTCAAGGCACGTCCTCAGAACGTCAGGCCTCGTTATGCGGAAGACTCCCACGAACAGCCTGCCTTTTGCGGCGGAAGTTCCGGGCTTCTTGTCGGTTATGCTCGTGAAGAGTCCGTTCTCCCCTTCCGACATCGTGAAGAACGTCCACGCTTCGGACAGGTAGTCTTCGCTGTACCAGAAGCAGTCCTCTCCGCCGCCGCTTACTTCGTCCGCCAGAATGGTATCCGCAAAGTTGATTATCGCAGTGCCGTTCACGCCTTCAAGAGACTTGTACACCGTCCAGCCCAGATCCCTGAGCTCCGGCAGAGTCTCTACGGTTACCCTGTCTCCGTACGGCGCAAGAGCCTTGATGACCTCTCCGGCGTTCTCGCAGCACATCACCTTGATGCTTCCGCAGATGCCTGCGTATTTCTCGTAAAGGTAGTCGAACACTATGCGCTGGCTGACGGGGTAAATTACCGCAGGGATTTTGCCGAGAGTCTGAAGCGGTTCGGGAACAATCTTTGCAGAAGGAACAAGGAGCGTACAAGCAGTCATGCCGCACACTCCTGCAAATTGTCATGAGTTATGGATGTGATGTGATGTGATGTGATGTGAAATTATACATTTTTTCTCTCATTGCGTCAACTTCTTCCGTCATATTTACAGTGAAATACTGCGCTCCGCTTCTTCTTGCGGCCTCAAGCCCCGTCTCCGAGTCCTCGAAGATTATGCACTCTTCCGGCGAAGCACCAAAATACTGCATGGCCTTGAGGTAGCCTTCAGGGTCAGGCTTTGAGTGCGCAATATCCTCATGAGCCAGCACAAGGTCAAAGAAGTTCTCCAGCCCGAAAGCCCGCAGAATGTCCTGCGTGTTCTCGCGTGAAGCTGTCGTAACCAGCGCGAGACTGCACTCTCCTCTGCACATTCCCAGAAGAGCCAGAAGCCCGGTGTTTGGCTTGGCCAGCGTGAGATATTTCCTGTACAGAGCTTTCTTTCTGCTGTGAATCATCTTCATGGCCTCGCTGCTGATGCCGGGTACGATTTCCGGGAGAAAATCCGTGTAGTGCCTGCCGTTGCAGTGCGCACGGAAATACTCATAGTCCAGCCCGCGTTCAAGAGCCTCGCTGTATGCCGCGCAGTTGACTCCTGCTGTGTCGAAGAGAGTACCGTCAAGGTCTGCAATGATGAGCCTGACGGAAGCAGGGAGATGTCCCCGCCGTAATTTCTGCCACGCTGTCTGGTCTGCCCATTCCTCGAAGGCCTCTGCTTTGCTGCAGCTGAACACGAAATCCCTGCGCCCGACAAGGTAGGAGATTATGTGGCTGACGTAGAGCCTTCCTGCGGGATAATCCGGGTCTGACAGCCTGACGAATGCACTCACAAAATCTTCTGCGTCCCTGAAGCTGTACATTCCCGCAGAGATTACGTCAGAACGAAGGCGTTTCTCGGCGATGTCGCACACGTTGTCCTGCTCATTGAGGACAATGAAGCTCTTGCTCCTGAGGTTGGCGACGGGAATATCCGTCTGCATGAGGTCGAGCCCGGCTATTGCGTTGCCCTCGATAGGAGAGCTCAGGGCTATTCTGCTGTGGGAGTCTTTGACGGCGATCCCGCCTGAGATTCCGGCATAACGTATCGTCCTGCACACTGTATCCGCCGCCCCTGAAGTCTTCTCCGAAAGCACAACAACTTCTGCGCTGGGTACGCTCTGTGCTATTGCGCTGGAAACAGAGAATTTCTCCTCCATGTCCGCAGTAACAGCGTAGATTATCCGGCCGTAGCTTTCCGGGAATATCCCTGACAGCAACTTTGCGGCAAGAATCGTTCCGTCCTCAGGATGCCTGTTCAGGATCAGAGGCAGGCCGTCAATGCGTTCACCGCCTGCACAGGGAATTATCAGCGTCTTCATGAGTGCGTGCTATCATGCCCGTAACTGTGGCAGTCTTTGCGTCCAGAAAATCCAGCGTAGGCTTGTCGTCAGTGTAGGGGTATATCCTCAGGAGCTTCAGGAGCAGCGCGTAATACACCTCGACGACAACGTCATCTCCTGCGGTCTCCGCGATGATGTCCGTCATTATGTCCCGGAAAATCATCAGGTGTATCACCGTGTTGATGTCCTGAACCTGCCTGCGGTATGACCACATTGCGTAAACGTCCTGAAGGAGCGTCGCGGCATCCATTATCCAGCAGTCGTAGAACGAGTCCAGAAAGTCGATGAGGTACAGCCTGCCGTCCTTTACGATGATGTTCTCGAGGGTCAAATCTCCATGACAGAAGCCGGGCGTGAACTTGTTCCACTTGTGCCCCGACAATACAGCAAATGCTTCTGAGACTGCCGGGCTTCCTGAGCCTGCAAGTTCTTCTTCGAGAGAACGTATCTTGCGCGAGAATACCTGCTGGGGGTCGCCGCTGGTTTCTGCCGTGCCGGTGTTCATGCTGAGCATAAGGGCTCTGACTATGCTGCGGATGCTGCAGGCCTGTATAGTCTTCATGTATTCTGCCAGAGTGATGCCGCTGATGTATTCCATGTCGAAATAGTACAGCCCTTCGGACGTGAATCCCGCAGAGTACACCGCCGGTGCAGAAAGATATTCGCTTCTGAAAGCAGACTGCTTCCGAGCCTGAGCCTCAAGCCGTGCGTTGTAGCCCGTGCTCCGCGAAACTTTCCTGACGAACACCCGGCCGTTGTCTTCCGCAAGAATTATCCTGCACCCGGAATGTCCCTCAAGCTCCCTGAAGTGCATTTACCCTAAGCCTCCGTGAAAAGTTCGGAGTCCAGAGCGAGCCTGTAGCCCTCAGGAGTCCCGAAGTCTATATGGTGTTCTGCTTTGAAGACTCCGACGTTCAGCCCCCTGCGGCACATGATGTTGTAGAGGCCGCTCATGAAGCATTCGTTGTACGGGCAGCTGTTCACGTACTCTGCGGCCAAGTCCCGGAACAGCCCTGCACTCCTGAATATGTATGCTCCGCAGATCGCGCTGGTGCTTACTGCCTGCTTCTCGACTGTGCCGGTTACCCTGCCTTCCGCATCGTACATGACGTAGCTGAATCTCGGGTCTGAGGACGTGAACGTCAGCAGAGCTCCGTCATACTCACCTGCTTGTGCAAGCTCAGGGCAGGTGAACATGTGGTCGCAGTCGTTGAAGAGTACGGGCATGTCATCATCAATGTCCTTTGCGCCTTCGAGGCAGGTGAAGACCGGGCCGGGCAGGACTTCGGGAATGACGGTGATTCCTGCATCGGGGAAATATTTGCGTATCTCGTCAATGATGGCGAACTTCTCCGCGTGTTCCTTAAGCACCACGAACCTGACATCAGCCGCATAATCCATGACGGACATTGCGGCCCACCAGAAGAAGGGCTTTCCGTGAAGGGGGATTAACGGCTTAGGGACGGTGAAGCCGGATTCGCTGAAGCGCGAGCCTGCTCCGGCCATAGGCATAATCAGGTGAAGTCTGCTCATCTTTGCTCCATCCCCGACAAAAGACTGCATGTGTACTCAATCACTGCTGCCAGCCCCTCCTCCATCGATACGCGAGGACTCCAGCCGTATTTTTCGCGGGCATGAGTGTTGTCGCAGAGCGAATACTTGTTGATTTCGTGGTGCAGTATCTCATCCTTGATCCTGTATCTGCCCTCATAGAGAGCGGGGTACTTCTCCCAATAGTGCCTGTCATCTGCATAAGTTATGCCCCCCCCCCCGTACGCAGTTTTACGCACAAGTCTGTAGGCGATGCTGAACATCTCATTAACGGAGTAATTCACGCCGGAAGACGCGTTTACGCAGTCGAAGCCCCTGCATTCACGCACAGCCCAAGCTAAATCCGTGAGGTCATCAACATACACGTAATCCCTGCGCTGGTTGCCGTCGCTGTGAAACACCGGCGTACGGTTGTAGTACAGCTCGCGTATCATGTAGGCGACAAAGGGAGGCTGGGTTCTCAGGCAGTCGATGTGCGGGCCGTATACGTTCGAGAAGCGCAGGCACACTATATTCATCCCATAGGTGTCGCAGAAGGACTGCGCAAAACGTTCGGCACAATATTTTGTGTTCGGGTAAATCAATGTAGGGAGCACAGAGAAGCCTGCTTCTGTTACGGGGAATCTGGTTTCGTTCTCGTAGATGGCATTGGTGCTTGCCTGAATGATTGTCCTGACACCGTATTTGCGGGCTGCCTCGCAGATGTTCACGAAGCCGGAGACATTTACGCTTATCGCTTCGGCAGGGTCTGCCTGGCAGTCAGGAAGCGGGGCAATCCCTGCGATGTTGTAGGCGTAATCGATGTCGTTGTCGCGGAAAATCGACGCTATGCCTTCTTTGTCGCGAATATCCATCCTGATGATCTCCGGCGTGAAATCGTGATCTGGGAAAATCAGATTGTCAGGTTTGCCGTAGGAGAAGTTGTCGACAAGCACCAGACTGATGCCGGTCTTCCAGAGTTTGTACGCCAGCTGTGAACCGATGAAGCCGGCCGCGCCGGTTATGAGAGCCTTCATGCTGTCTCACCTGCCTGCCTCACCGTGTCGATGATGTACCTTGCGACGACTTCAGGTGCCCACTTTCTGTTGAAGCAGTCGACGATTTTTGCCGGGTCAGTCTCGGGAAGGGACATCACGTCGCGTTCGAACTGTGCCCAGTCTACATCCTCCATCCGTTCGTAGCCCATCTTGACAGTCTCGAAGACCTCGCACTCGTCGAAGGGCAGATACCACCTCACGACGAGCTTGTCGGTAACTATCGCTGTGCCGACCATGAAGCTCTCTATGAACCTGCTGGGGATGCTCATCCTGTAGCCGGAGACGTTGAAGTTGTACTGGAAGCTGGAGATGTAACGGCAGAAATCCTTTAGAGGCACGATGAGTTCTGCGTTTGTCCTAATTCCGCTGTCTGCGTTCGAAGTGCTGATGATTCTTGCGTCAGCTTCAGCTCCTATGCCGGAGAGGTATTCTGCAATTCTTGCGCGCTTCTCGTTAGGGTGCGAGACCTGTTCCGCGTAATAACCCATTATGTCGCGCTCCCAATCATAATCAGGATGAGTTACATTCTTTTCTGGAGCAGGCCCCTGCGCGTTGCCGAAGTAGCACATGAACTTTTTGGACTTTCTGAGATTCCGGCCTTGCAGGTAATTGCTGTAACCTCCTTTGAGGAGAGCATAGCTCATTCCCCGCGAAAGAGAGCGCGGCCCCTGCATCAGCGGGAATATCTTGCGGATGTACTGCCCTAAATCTGCTATAAAGCATCTTTCGCCTCTGTCTGTAAGTCTCTTCAGGGAATTGTCAACGTGTTTATGATCTGACCACGGAATCCTTATGCTGTCGGTTAATGCGAAGGAGTCTTCATCAAGGATGGAAGGGCAGTTGACCTTGAAGTATGCATCGCACGTATTCAGCTTCTCTTCATCAAACAGGTAAGGCGCGTCAGCACTGTCAACGCTGAAAGTTTTTCTGCTGCCGTCCTCAAAGAGGATGTACCCGTCCATGTTGTAGCTGTCAGGTATAAATATCTTGCGCAGCTTGTTTATGCCTCTTACAGGAATTGAGAACAGAAGCCTGTTCATCAGAGGCATATCAAATCCAAGCGATATTTCTCCGGCTTCTTGAAGCTGATAGAGCCCCAGCAGAAACCACTCGAAGTAATTTACTCTGCCGAGTGATGTAATAACTACTTTCGGTTTGCGGGATTTTGCGGTAGAATTTAGGCGAGTCTCAGGCTGTGCTGTGCTGTGCTGTGCTGTGAGGAATCATACAAGCTCATAGCTTACACGTCAAGCTCCTTTCATCAACTTTCTAGGATTTGTGAAATTATATCACACATACGGATGATAACCATTAACCCCCGTCCACAGAAGACAGGGGGCATCCATGTCTGCAGGGCTCTTAACGGCCGTACTCGCTCCGTATCATGTCAATGTTCATCGCCATAACGTTAAGCATCTTCGCCGTGTTGCCCATAATGTCAATGGCATTCTTCGCGTTCATCTCCACGAAGCTGACGAGGTCATCACGCGTTATCTTCATGACCAGCATATCAGTGAACGCCACCACCGTATAAATGCTCGGTTCGCCCGTCAGAACGGAGTACTCCCCGAAACATTCGCCGTCCGACATGCTCCCAAGAACATACTCATCATCCGTGCCGTACTTGAACCAGCACACCGCAGAGCCCGTGATAATCTTGTAGATTGCGTCGTTGGTCTCTCCCTCACGAAGAATAACCTCGTCCGCAGAAATCTTCTGTATCTTCGCGCGCGCATCGCTGATACCCTTCGCGGTTCTCGCCGCCTCGTCCGCCAGCTTCTCCGCCTCGTCGTCGTCAAGTGCAGCAGTCTCAATGTGTATACAGCCGTTCATGTTCTCATGAAGCAGCGCATTCTCGTCGAGAAAATACTTCTTCACGAACTCCGTATCACTGGTGCTGATTATCAGGAAGATTTTTGTCTGGCTCAAGTATTGCTCTATTGCGTTCTTGAACATCCTCATGAACTGGTCATCACGCCTTACGGGGTCAGGAAACTCGTGCAGTACGAGCACAAGACGCTGGGCTGTCCGGCTCTTGCTCTGCTCGTTGTCCGCTATGTACTTGAAGGCTTTATCCCACACAGTGAATTGTTCGGTGCGCGGCTTCTCGTAGTGTTTCAGCACCGTTTCAACAAAACTCGTAAGGGTTTCTGTGTCCTTCCCGGAAGCCCTGAAGAATATTCTCCGTTTCCAGTTGCAGAACTCCTTGATGAGTATAGTGCTCACTGACTCTTCATGCCCGCAGACCACGAAAAGCTGGAAGCTCCCGCGCTGGTATGCCTGCTCAAGTTCTCCCAGCTCGTCCTGGTAGCCCGCTAGCATCTTCCTGCGCTCTTCAAGCTCCTTCTTGCGCCCGGCAAGTTCTCTCTGGCGTTCGGCCTGCAGTCTCTGCCGTTCAGCCAGAATCTTCTGCTGCCCCATAAGCATAAGTGATTCACTCCTTTATTCTTCCGCGTCTTGGATGTCTTTGCGCATCTTGAGTACGTTATTCTCGTCGATGTACTCATATGATACTGAGTTCATGCTCTGCTTCACGATGTAGATTCCCAGCCCGCCTATGTCCCGTTCGTCCGCACTCAGCGTAATATCAGGGTCAGAGCGTTCGAGCGGATTATACGGCGTTCCGCTGTCCGTGAAGATAATCTCTACGTCCTTGCCCAGATGGCGGATGCTGATTGTCGCAGTGCCTCCGTCTGTGTTAGGGTAGGCGTAATTCGCGATGTTCACAAAAATTTCTTCGACGGCTAACTCTATCTGCATTATGACCGACGCAGGACAGCCCCACTTCTCGAGGTCCTCATCAACGAAGGCTATAACCTCGTGGAGTTTGTCCGTATCGGCCTCAACAGTAAGTTTGCTGGGTTTGCCGAAGAACTGAAGGCACAGCATAGTGAGGTCGTCGAACTGCGGAGCTTCGCCGGTGAAGTCCATCACTGACTTGTTCATTATGGCGAGGACTTCTTTTGCAGGCGCGCCCGTCGTACTGTTCAGCTCCTCGAGCATCCTCTCTTGGCCGTAAAGCTCGCGGTTAATGTTCGTGGCTTCCGTTACGCCGTCAGTGTATAAGTATAGCGTATCGAGGTGTTCCAGCTGAAATTCATTGTCCGTGAACTCCATACCGTCCATTACCGCAAGTGCAGGATTCGGCTCAGTCTCTAACAGCTCGTAAATCCCGCCCGCCCTTCTGACTGCAGGAGGCTCATGGCCTGCGCTGGAGGCGATAACGTGCCCCGTCGAGAGTTCCAGAATGCCGAGCCACACCGTTACGAACAGCGAAGAGTCGTTACCCTCGCACAGCTGGTTGTTCACGTCAAAGAGTATCTCGCCCGGAGTTCCTCCCATCATTGCGCGGTTCTTGATGAGCGTTTTCGCAATCACCATGAACAGCGCGGCAGGTACTCCCTTCCCCGAAACATCAGCCATAACCAGCCCGAGATGATCCTCGTCAATCATGAAGAAGTCGTAGAAGTCTCCTCCTACCTCCTTAGCCGGGTACATTGTTGCGCTGATGTCAAATGCTTCGTGGTTCAGGAACGGCGGAATTATCTTCGGGAGCATGTCCGCCTGAATCTGCGTCGCTATGTTCAGCTCCGCGCCGATGCGTTCCTTCTCCGCCGTAACGTCGGCCAAGTTGGAGATGTATTCTCTCAGTGAAGCCGTCATGGTGTTGAAGTTCCGTGCGAGGTCGCCTATCTCGTCGTTGCTCGTGATTTCAGCAGCGTGCTCGAGGTTTCCGCCGCTGATTTCGTCCACGTCATGGCCGAGCCTGCGTATCGGTGCGACGAGTCTTTCTGAGAACTTGTGCCCCGCCATCCTGACGATTACCTGAATTATCACGAACGACATCAGGAGAAGAACCATAGCCCAATCCATGTTCTCATAGATGAACGACAACGGAGAAAGCACGAGGCTTCTGGGTATCTTTATGCACAGCTTCCAGTTCGTTGACCTTATGGGAGTGTACGCGTAATACATCTCTTTGTCCGAGAGGGCAACTCCCGTCCGCCCCGCAAGTATCTCCCTGACGATGTGCTGGGTTATATCCGGGTCGTCGGAGAGCATCGCTGCTTCTGCGTTGGGATTGCCGTTGCTGATGACTTTTCCTGTTCGGTCAACGATGAAGGCATGTGCTCCGCGCCCCATGTCGATGGAGACAATCTCGCGGTGCATGTCATCTATGAGTATGTCCATTCCCAGAACGCCGGCAAATTCGCCCTCTCCATCGTAGAATGGAGCATAGAGCGTTATCATCTGTCCGCGTCCCCAATGGTCGTTGTAGACATCAGTGAAGCCTGCACGCTGAATCTTTGCGCACTGCGAGTACCATGCAGAGCCCCTGAAGTCGTAATACACTTCAGTTTGTCCTTCGCGCGGGGCTAACAGGTCGGAATGCGCATCGTACGTCATCAATACGCCTGACTTTGTCGCAAGGTACAGCAACACCTTGCTGTTTTCCTTCACGAACGGTGCCCACAACTGCTCAACATTCCCCAGAAGGCCGCACTCCTCTTTGATGGACTCATAGGTCGTCTCTTCGTTGATGAGTGTCCTGAGCATCACGAAGCGTCCGGCGTTCTCTGCCTTCGGAGGGAGAACCTCATTAGGCAGGAACTTTGACGGATTGCGGTAAAGAACATTAATGTAATCCGCAAGCGTATTCGCATAATTCACGTACTTGCCCAGCTCGGAGTCCGCGAATCTGGCTTTGTCCTTGATGGTGTTGTAGAGGTTCGTCTCCATCTGGGTTATGAGAACTTCCTTGTTCTTCTCCCTGATGCCGAATATGCTCACAGCCGAGATTAGAGCAGTAACCAACAGGGCAGCAAAGGCTACGTTTACGACAAGGCTTCTAATCTTCTTGTCGATGGGCTTCCTGCCTGTCATTTCTCGATTTTCAGGATACGGCTGAAACCTGTTACCTCAAACACTTTGAGAACGTCGGGCCTGAGATTCCTGATAGTCATAGTGCCCTGCTTGCTCATAGCTTTCTGTGCCAGCAGAAAAACGCGGAGGCCTGCTGAAGACACAAATTCCAGTGCCGACATATCGAACACCAGCGACTTCACTCCTGCAAGCCAGCCCTTCACTTCCGCTTCAAGCTGGGGTGCTGAAGTCGTGTCCAGCCTTCCTTCAAGCGAAACCGTGAGCGAATCTCCGTCAGAAACCTTGCTGATGTTCAGTGTTGTTGCGTTCATAACTATAAGCCTCCTTAGACTGTTATTCGTCCTCGCTGTAACTGCCCTGTTCGTCGTCGGGAATCTTCGACAGGTTCAGCAAGGTGATTCTGTGTTCCTCGAGCTCCATTACCTTTATGCGCCAGCCTCCGTAGTTGAACGTCTCGCCCTCCTCCGGGAAGCCGCCCGACATCGTGAGCACAAGTCCGCCCAGCGTCTCTGCGTCGTCGCTCGTGAACTCACTCCCCAGAGCCTCGCTGAGATTCTCGAGGCTGATGCTCCCCTGTACAAGGTATGAACCGTCCTCCTGCTTCTGGACTTCGGGCGATTCCTCGTCGTACTCGTCCTGAATCTCTCCCACAATCTGCTCCAGAATGTCCTCCATCGTTACGATGCCGGCAACTCCGCCGTACTCGTCAACGATTATCGCTATGTGAATGTGCTCATGCCTCATCGCCTCGAGGACTTCAGCGGTCTTTATCGTCTCCGGCACAAAAATGGGCTTCCGCAACAACGTTCTGACCTCGCAGGATAAATTGCTCTCCATTAAGTTCTTCAGCGTGTCCTTGACGTAGAGGATGCCGACGATGTTATCAGGGCTCTCCTCGTAGACGGGGATGCGCGAATGCCCCTCGTCGATGAACAGCTTTACGGCCTCAGCTAGAGTATCGCTGGCTTCGAGGGCTATCATGTCCGTGCGCGGAATCATAATCTCGTGGACTCTCGTCTCGTCGAAGTCTATTATCCCGTCAATCATCCTGCGTTCTGATGCCTCAAGAGCACCTGACTCCTCGCCTATCTTCACGACCTGTTCAATCTCGTCGCGCGTTACGAAAACCTGCTGTGTCCCCAAATCGATATGAAGCAGGAAGCCTATAGCCGTAACACACTTCTTCATTGCCCACGCAACCGGCGAAATCAGGAACGCAAGCACACGCAGGATAGGCGCAGCAAAGATGAGCACGTTTTCCGAGTAGACCATAGCCGCGCTCTTGGGCAGAATTTCTCCGAGAATCACAATCAGCACCGTCATTACCGGCACTACGAACACCAGAGCTCCCGGCCCGAACAGTCCGAGTGCGACGCTCGAAGCCAGTGCGCTCGCGGAAATGTTCACCACGTTGTTGGAGATGAGGCACACCGTCAAAGCCTCCTGCGTGTCGTCAATCAGCCACTGAAACGTTGAGTTCAAGAACTTGTACTTTCCCTGCTCCTGAAGTGTGCGGAGCTTCCCCGTGCCTGTCGCAGTGATTGAGGTTTCCGCACCGCTGAAGAACGCCGACAGCAGGAACAGCACAACGAACCCCATAATTACCCCGCTCATACAGCCAGCCTCCCTGCTATCCTGTCCTGCAGTGCCCACATTTCAGCCTGCTTCTCCTCTGTGTCGTGGTCGTAGCCCAGCAGGTGCAGGAACGAGTGCGCAATCATCAGGCACAATGCGTCGTGCAGGCCAAGTTCCGGGTGAAGCCGCGCGGTTTCTTCCGGGCAGATAACGATGTCTCCCAGCTCGAGAACCGGCAGGCCTTCGGGCTCGTCATCCATCATCGGGAACGACAGCACGTCAGTAGCCTCGTCCGTGTCGCGATAATCCCTGTTGAGCTCGCGTATTTCCTCCGGCGAAACGAACGACAGGGAGATCTCCGCTTCGTCGTAACTTGCTGAGGCAGGGCACAACACAGCTAACTCTTCTTCGAGAATCGCTGATATGCTGTCTGCCTCATTGATGATTCGCTGTGTGTCTGGGTGTTCGGGTGCGGTATCGCTGTCATTAGTACCCGATGAATCTTCGGGGGTATTAATGCATAATGATAACTTCAAGAATAGATTACCTCTTTCGTTGTTATGATTTCCTGCTCTCTATCTTCTTGACCTTGCGGGTGTGGTACATTGAGGTCAGGACAGAGATAAGCGTCTGCTTTATGGTGGCTAAATCCTTCTGTGTGAGGTCTACTTCGTCAAACTGGTTCTCATTCAGCTTGCTCTGCACTACCTGAGTGATTATCTTCTCGACGGCTTCGGCTGTCTGGTCTTTGTCGCCTGCGCGGCCGACATCTGCTGCCCTGACTGCCGCTTCAACGGAATCCACAATCATGAGCAGTGCGGTTTCACGTGTCTGGGGCTTCGGGCCGGGATAAGTGAAGTCGTCCCTGCTGACCTGCTCTCCCATAGCAAGAGCCTTCCTGTAGAAGTAGAACGTGCAGGTTGTGCCGTGATGTTCGGCTATGAAGTCGCGGATACGTTTTGGGAGCTTGGCCTCCCACGCGAGCTCGAGGCCGTCTTTTACGTGCGCACGTATCGTGATGGAACTCAGCATCGGGGAGATGTTGTCGTTTTTGTTGAGGCCTCCGCCCTGATTCTCCACGAAGTAATGAGGCCTGCGGATCTTGCCGATGTCGTGATAGTACGCTCCGGCACGCAGAAGGTTCGTGTCCATTCCGAGCTCTATTCCCACAGCCTCAATCAGCGTCGCTATCGTGAGGCAGTGCTGGTATGTTCCGGGAGCTGTGCGCTGAAGGTCTCTCAGCAGCGGGCTTGAAGGGTGGCTTATCTCCCTCAGCGTCAGAACCGAGAGGATGCCTAACGCTTCTTCCACGTACTGCAGAACGAACGTCATGATGTGCGAGATTACCAGCTCAAAGAAGAAGTACAGCCCCGTATCTGCCCAGAAGCTACCGAGCGGAATGAACAGCCGGAAGTCGTCGCGTGTCATCGGGATGCCTTGAAGGTAGTGCATCGCCGTCCGCGCAGCTGCCAGAACAGCAGTCATGATTAAGATTCTCCTGTAGACCTGCATTCTTGATTCGAGATTGCGGAACAGGTAGAAGCCTAGCGTTGAGGCAGTTACCCCCATCATCGACAGCATTACGAACCCGGACACAGACTGTCCCGTGATGACGAACACTCCAGACACTGACGCGACGAACGAGATGCAGAACCCGAGATAGTCCGGGACGGCCAAGTAAGCGACTGTTACGGCAGGGAGAACCCCCGCGCCGGTGATGCCCAGACGTGCCGCGACTGTCTCGCAGATCCACGCCGTCAGAACCACGAACACCACACACCACCACGTAGGTTTGCTGTTGCCCGCGCCCCTTCCGAGAATGTCGAGCCACAGCGGCAGGGCAAACACTGCGAGCACTACCGCCCAGAGCTGTACGAACGGGAAAACATCTTCCGTGTAACCCTGCATCCTGAGCAGAAAAGCTATCTGGCTCGTAACAACGTCTCCGCGCGCAACAATAACGTCTCCGGGCTCAAGCCTTCTGTCGAGGACAGGGACATCATCAGCCGCCGCACGCCGTGCAAGTGCCGTAAGGTCGTCGTCAACGCTGAAATTGAGATTGCCCAAGCCCGCAAGTATCTGGTAGATGAAGTTCGCATCAGTCTGCGAGACTCCTGCTTTGCTTATCTCCTCCCAGAGTATCGAGGTCATCAGCGTCGTGTTCTCGCGGTAAACTTTCTCGGACTCGAGGCGGTCAATGTACGCGCTACCGATTGTGTACGAGGCGGAGAGTATCCGTGCTTTGTCGGCAGCCGCTAGTGAGGATATAGCCTTGATGAGAGGTGCTGGCATGTACGCGAGATAGGACTTGGATTCGGGCGCGTCGGAGTCTCTTACCGCCTCAAGCCTCCTCTGAAGCCTTGACTTGGCCGAAACGTCGCGGACAGTTACGCCCACGACACTTTCGCTTATCATGTTGCGCAGTGAGTTCGCGGAAGCCTGGTCGTCGTAGCGCATGTGCGTGATGACCCTGTAGGTTTCCGGCGAAGGCTCTCCCACAGCGAAACTGTCTCCCCTGCGGCTGAGGACTGCCCATTGTGCGAGGACGATAAGCACTCCCGCGACGAGCAGGAAGGCTACAGGTGCTGCGTATGCTTTGAGGAAACGGAAATTTATGCGCTGCCAGAAGCTGAGTTCTGCGGAGATTAGTATCTTCGGTTTGTACTTCATGATGATTGCTCGTATTTTGCGTAGGCCTGCACGATCTTCTGCACTATCTCGTGCCTCACAACGTCAGCATCACTGAGGTCAATGAACCCTATGCCCTTTATGCCGCCAAGAATCTCGCGCACGCTCCTCAAGCCCGACTGCGAATGTCCCGGAAGGTCTACCTGCGTGATATCCCCCGTAACAACAGCTTTCGAGCCGAAGCCCAGACGCGTAAGAAACATTTTCATCTGCTTCGGGGTAGTGTTCTGTGCCTCATCAAGGATGATGAAGCTCTCGTTGAGGGTTCTTCCTCTCATGTAGGCGAGCGGGACAATCTCAATGACTCCTTTGTCGGCGTAACGCAGGAATCTTTCCGGCGACAGAAGGTCGTAGAATGCATCATAGAGAGGCCTGACGTACGGCTCTACCTTCTCGCGCAGATCTCCGGGCAGATACCCGAGACTTTCTCCCGCCTCAACAGCAGGACGCACGAGAACGACTCTGTTCACCTTTCCGGCTTTGAGCATCGAGACGGCTTCACACACAGCAAGGTACGTCTTGCCTGTTCCTGCCGGGCCCGTCGCAAAAAGAATGAAGTTGTCCCTTATCGCGCGGATATACTCTCTCTGCCCGGGAGTCTTCGCGCGAATGGGCTTGCCGCGTGCCGTCGTGCAGATAATCTCCGAGTACAGCGAAGAGAGGTTGAGTTCACGTCCTTCCGCGAGGGCATCCATTGCAGAGCGAACGTCCGCCTCGTGAATCTCGTGCCCCTTCTCCGCGACTTCTGCGAGTTCACGGATAATGTGTGCCGCAAGCCTCACGGGTTCAGGGTCAGGGCCGCTCACGCGAACAGCCCCGTCCTTGACCGACAGCGTAACAGGGTAACGGGCTTCGATGGCCTTGAAGTTCTCGTCGTTAGGGCCGAGAAGGCGCGCCTGAGTGAACCCGTCCCCCGATAACGGAATGTCCATTTATGCCGGATATGCCTCCGGTGAAGCCTGAGCCTGAAGGCCGGTGTCGCGCTTGTGGAGCTTCGCGTACTTTTTGGGCAGGAAGTCTTTTGCGACCTGCGGGAACATTATCCACGTCAGAGCGTCTTCCGGCTGTGTTGCCCAAGGCTGGCAGTCCTTGCGCGCCTGCTCCATTTCGGGAGCTATCTTCTCGCCCGGGCGGCACGTGATGGGCTCTTCGCTGCCGATTGCCATCTTCTGGACTTCAGGGTCCATCGGTGCTGGAGGCTGGCCGTAATACCCCAAGAAGTACTGCTTGATTTCTTTCGGGAAACTCTTCCAGCGTCCGCGCAGAACGTTCACTGTCGCCTGAGTTCCGACCATCTGGCTTGAAGGAGTTACGAGCGGAGGATAGCCCATTGCCTTGCGCACGACAGGTACTTCATTAAGCACTGCCTCGAGCTTGTCGAGAGCTCCCATCTCGCGGAGCTGGTTGACCATGTTCGAGTACATTCCGCCGGGAATCTGGTAGCGCAGAATGTTGATATCAACTCCCGCAATCTCGGGAAGAAGGTCCTTGTACTTCTCGCGGAGCTTCTTGAAGTGCATTGTTATCGGGAGCAGGTCAGCAATCTTTATGCCCGTGTCGTACTCTGTGCCCTCAAGTGCGGCGACGATTGATTCAGTCGGGGGCTGGCTTGTGCCGAGCGCGAAGGGTGAAATTGCCGTGTCAACGATTTCTGCTCCTGCCTCGATGCCGGCCAAGTATGCCATGCTCGCGAGTCCCGTCGTGTAGTGGCTGTGAAGCTCTATAGGGATGTCTACCTTCGCTTTGATGGCCTTGACGAGGTCTGTGCAGTCTTTAGGGCCGATTAACCCTGCCATGTCCTTGATGGCGATCGAGTCCGCGCCCATCTCCTGCATTCTCTTGGCCATTCCAGCGAAAGAATCCAGCGTGTGTACGGGCGACAGCGTGAAGCTCATGCACAGCTGAAGGTGCGCGCCTTCCTTCTTGACCTGGTCGGCGGCAACCTCGACGTTGCGGAGGTCGTTAAGTGCGTCGAAGCAGCGCACGATGTCTATTCCGTTGCCGACTGCACGTTTGACGAACTCACGCACAACATCATCTGCGTAATGCCTGTAGCCCACGAGGTTCTGTCCGCGAAGGAGCATCTGCAGCTTGGCGTTCTTTACGCGCGCACGGATAAGGCGCAGTCTCTCCCAAGGGTCTTCATCGAGGAAGCGCATTGCGGAGTCGAACGTTGCTCCGCCCCACATCTCTAACGCCCAGTAACCTGCATTGTCCATGTACTCGAGGACGGGAAGCATGTCGTCGGTTCTCATGCGCGTTGCAATCAATGACTGATGAGCATCACGCAGGCCGGTTTCGGTAATGCGTACTCTCTTTTCTCCTGCCATAAAATATATTCCTCCTGTAATGTGATTGGGATTTGCAGAGTATTATACTTTAATTCTCCAAAGCTGCCTTAGCTTTGTCCCAGAATGTGTCAAGTTCCTGTAATGTATAGTCAGCGATGTTTCTGCCCTCGCTGCGTGCGCATTCCTCCATGAACTGGAAGCGTCTCCTGAACTTCTCGCAAACTCCGTTCAGTGCGGCATCAGGGTCAACGCCGAGCCTCCGTGCGATGTTGACGGTCATGAACAGCACATCCCCTAACTCATCCGCCATGTGTGCGGGGTCATTCTCACGGGCGGCTTCCTTGAGCTCTGAGACTTCCTCGTCGAGTTTCGCGAAGAGGGGTGCGGGGTCTCCAGCTGGCCAGTCGAAACCGACGTGTTTTGCCTTCGCCTGAATCCTGTTCGCCTTGAGGAGAGGAGGAAGGCCGTCGGGGACTCCTGCGAGTATTGAGGTGCTCTCATGCTTCTCTGCGCGTTCTTCTGCCTTGATTCGCTCCCAGTTGCGGAGGACTTCGTCGCTGTCTTTCGCAGAAGCGTCGCCGAAAACGTGAGGATGTCTGCGGATGAGCTTGTCGCAGATTGTGCGGACAACGTCCTTCATGTCGAATGCTCCTGACTCGCTGGCTATCTGTGCCACGAACACAACCTGAAGCAGAAGGTCTCCGGCTTCTTCGCGGATTGCGGCAATGTCGTTCTTGGTGATTGCGTCGGCGAGCTCGTAGGCTTCCTCAGTGATGGGAGTGCGGAGGGTCTCGAGGGTCTGTTTTCTGTCCCAAGGACAGCCGCCGGGTGCGCGGAGACGTGCGAGGATGCTGACTATCTCGTCAAAATAATGTGAGCTGTTAATGTGTGATTCCTCCTTTGCGGATGAAGTAATCATAACACACATTACTTCGGAGACTTCCTGCGGCTAATGGGGAGGACATCCGCGCTCTCTTCCCGCCACAGGACGTTGAAGCCGTAAGCGTCCACTGTCTTTTGTGCCCCGAGAAACTCTAGAACGTTGCGGCCGGTGCTCCGTGTCGTTGCGAGCTGGTTCTTGCTCAGTCCGGAAAAGTCCAGGCTCGCAATCACTCCCTCGTCCGTGCCCGAGTAAGTTACCTCCGTCCTCTTGCTGCCCGGCGCGACAACATACAGCGGAACGCATCCCAGTGCCGCAAGCCTCGTCCTGCCCTCGTCGTCCTTCACGAACTCTGCGGAAAGTATCATGCTCCGTTCTCGCGGTAGTGTCCTCTGGAACGACACGAAATTACCCAGAGACCACGCCACAGCCTTAACGTCGTTGCTGCTCACCCTCACTTCTACGGGCTGGAGGACGTGCGGGTGTGTCCCGACAATCAGCGTTGCCCCCTCCTCAAACGCAGTATCTGCCGCGCGCTTCTGGTGAATGTTCGGGGTGAAGTGGTACTCGTTGCCCCAGTGGAACAGCGCAATGATTACGTCGGGGCTGAGGGCTTTTGCGCGTGCCATGCTTGCCGTGATGTCGGAGGAGGATATTACGTTGAGGTGAACGTCAGAGCTCTTCGGCCACTCGTTGCTCCCGTAAGTGTGATTGATGAACGCCGCACGTATCCCGCCGTTCTCGAGGACTACCGCGTCGTTGGAGGGCACGTCGTCGAGGCCGAGACCTACCCACGACAAGTCCGCGCTGTCGAGAACCTGAACTGTCCTGCGCGCGCCCGCCGCTCCTCTGTCGAAGATGTGGTTGTTCGCGAGGGTCAGCAGGTCTATCTTCCACTCCCTCAAAATCTCCGTGAACACATCAGGCGTGTTGAAGAACGGAAATCCTGCGTACTTCATCTTCTTGCCCGCAGGCGAGACTGTACCCGCAAAGACCGTCTCGAGATTTCCGACGAGGAACGCGTCCTCAAGCAGAGGCTTTATCCGCCTGAACGACGGCGCAAAGTTGTACGTGTCGCCGCTCCTTGCCGCGTCCAGCTGCTGGTCGTGAACCATTATGTCCCCGATGAACAGAAAGCGTGCCCGTGTCTCAGCGCAAGCATTCCCGCACAGCATCACCAGCATAAACAGCACGAAAAGTTTTCTCATTCTCACCGCTCCTTGTAATATAATCACTCAGTCCAAATTTATATCACAGAGGAATTAGCATGAACAATAACAACGGCTGCTGGTGGACAGTGGAACTCAGCGTGCCGGTTTCGCGCGCGGACAGGGACGAGAAGGAAGAACGCCTCAGCACAATAGCAGCATTGACGGACTCAATAGGCTCAGAGATTTTTACCGAGCCGGACTTTTTCGGCAACGACAGGCTCTACCTGAGGACGGACTACGAGGCCTCGCGTGAGATTGACGACGTAATCTACTCGCTGGACTTTTACCTGAGCAAGCCTGCATTCAGCGGCATAGAGATTTCACGATGCAGCAAGATCGAGAATCAGGCGTGGGACACACAGCATTACGACGCATTTCCGCCGCTTCCTGTGGGCAAAGGCTTAATCGTGATGGCCCCGTGGCACGAGGAGGAGGAGATACCTGAAGGCAGGATGCCGATATACATTTTTCCGGCTAGCGCGTTCGGGACGGGTTATCACGAGAGCACGAGAATAGCCCTCGAACTTATGGAGGAGATAGTTCGGAAGGACGACACGATCCTAGACATAGGTACTGGGACGGGAATACTCTTCATCACGGCGTTGAAGCTCGGGGCGGGCAAAGCCATAGCGCGGGACATTGACCCCAACACGCTGAGCGAGGCACGCCGCAACATGAACCTTAACGGCATCAACCCGAAGGTCTGCGAGCTCTCGGAAGGCGACCTGCTGAAAGGATTTACGGGGCAGGTGAACATCCTTACAGCGAACATCCTGCTGAACCCGAACCTCACGATGCTTCCTGACGTGAAGAGGGTGCTGAAGCCGAAGGGATTTGCGATTTTTTCGGGAATGACGCACATAGAGAGCTACACATTCATTCCCGTGCTGAACTCTTCTGGGCTGATAATCGAGCGTGAAGCACGTTTCGGGGACTGGTGGGGATGTCGGGCGGTAAAGGCATGGGGATAAACGACACGGGCATGTGTCGTTTATTGGACACGGGCATGCGTCGTTGTGCGGGCATGTGTCGCGTGTATGTTCACGTTTTCGGGTGCAGATCCAGCCTCTGTGAGGGGGAATACATCGCCGGAGCACTGTCCTCGCTCGGAGCGGCAATCACCGAAGACCTCAGCGGAGACTTGGCCGCCGCCGTAATCGTAACGTGTTCCGTAACGCAGGAAGCAGACCGCAAGTGCCGACAGTTAGTCCGCCGTGTACGCAGAGTGCTCGGCTCTGAGGGCGTGCTTGCTGTGTGCGGGTGCTGGTCTCAGGCACTCGACGAGGACACTGCACGCGAGCTCGGGATAGACATTCTCGCAGGAAGCAGGGGCAAAAGCTCTCTCCCCTCTATCGTGATGAACATGCTCAAGGAAGGCCGGAGCTTCACCGACGCACGGAAGCAGGATAATTCGGAGTGGGAGGAACTCGCGGTAGACGCGCCTCTTCTGCACTCGCGGGCATTCATGAAGATTCAGGACGGGTGCAACCACTTCTGCACATACTGCATAATCCCCTACCTCAGAGGCAGACCCGTAAGCCGACCGCTCCCCAGCATACTTGATGAGATTCGCAGGCTCATCGACAACGGCTGTAAGGAAGTTGTGTTCACCGGCATACATCTCGGAATCTTCGGCCAAGACAACGGCACATCGCTAGCCGCATTAATCCGTGAAGTCTCAGCGATTGGCGGGCTTGAACGTCTGCGCTTGGGCTCGCTCGAACCCTTCTGCCTGACTGGCGAACTTCTTGACGCGCTGGGAGACTGCAAGGCCTTCTGCCCTCACCTTCACCTGCCCTTGCAGAGCGGTGATGACGAAGTGCTTTCGGCGATGCGTCGCGGCTACACTTCGGGTGATTTCGTGAGGGTGTGTGAACACGCAAGAAAAGTTCTCGGCTCTGACCTCCACATCTCTAGTGATATTCTTGTCGGATTTCCCGGCGAAAGTGAGGAAGCCTTCACGAACACGCTTAACGTTATGCGGGCGGCCAAGTTCGGGAGGGTTCACGTGTTCCCGTACTCCGAGAGGCAGGGCACGATTGCGGCCGGACTGCAGGGCAAAGTCTCTCATGATGTGAAGACAGCCAGGACTGCTCGGGCAATCTCGCTCGGACGTGAGCTCTACGCTGATTACGTGAGGCAGTTCATCGGTCAAGACGCGGAAATCCTCATCGAGACGGGCGGCAAAGGGCACACGCGGCACTACGTCGAGGCATTGTGTGAGGGCAGGGACAACGAGATAGTGAGAGCAATTGTGAAAGGTGAGAGAGATGGACAGCTTGAATGTGTGCGCAGGGATTGACGCAGGAAGTTACGAGTCGAAGCTGGCTTATTCCGACAGCCTAAGCACACGGATAATCGCGCGGCTTCCGGGCTTCGACATGAACGCTCTTCGCGAGGAGGCGGAAGCGTTCTTCGACGAGCCGGTGTTCTCGTGCGTCGTTGCTCTTCACGGCGGAAGAAGGGTAAGTGCCGGTGCGTCAGGCTTCAACGACGTAGAGACGATAACCGCGTCTGAGGCACTGTGCCTCGTGGTGAAGGGCAAGGCTCTCGTGTACGACTTGGGCGCGTCGGGCTGCAGGATGTTCATGCTGGCGGACGGAGCACTCATCGAGAGTGATGCTGTTGACGACGTTTCCGGCAATGAGTTCGACCGCCGGTTCGCGGAATACTTGGCCGAACGCTTCAGGGTTGAGGCTGTTGACGTGAGCGAAGCCCGGCGGATAAAGCACGAACTCTCCGAACGAGAAGGCACGACGTGGCACGAGGTGAGAATACTGCGCGAGGAACTCGAGAGGCTGATTCACTTCCCCGTGAAGAGGACGGCAAGAATCCTGCACCGCATGGCGAAGGTTCACAGCCCTGACACCGTCATAGTTACTGGCGGGAGCGTCAAGATTCCGTGCGTGATGAGGACTCTCGCTGAGGTTCTGGGCTTTCTCCCCGAGTACAGGGGGAACGTCATTGCTGAGGGGGCGGCATTCAGGGCGCGTGAGCAGCAGAAGGGGGGCAGGCAGACGCAGAAGGCCGACACATCATCGCGTCTCCGCGAACTTCGTGCGGGGGTAATCAGCCTCGAAGACAAGCTGACGCGGCGGCAGAAAGACCGGCTATATGCTATGTTCCGGCAGGCTGAGGGGATAAACGATGCGGGAATTATTGCGCTGATGGAGAAGCTGATTCGCGAGATAAGGAGTGCGTGAGGAGGTCGACTCCTCAAAAGTCAAATTTACGGTGTTGAAGTGGTGAGGGTTTAGGTGGTGTTTGGGGACTACGTATTGACCAATGCGCAGAACTGCTGAGCGAAGAATTGAGTTTTTCTCGAGAGCGACTCACGGTGTGCCGGAAGAGGTTTGCGGGAATGGTGCTGGTTTATGGATTTGGCGATGAAGAGATTGCGTAATTCGTGCAAGAGTGCTAAAATCACGAACATAGTAACGGGGCGGTGTGTGAAGAGTTACCGAACCTTCCTTAGAGGAATTGAAACTGTAGAGCACTGGCTATAAAATCACTCAGCCCGTTACCGAACCTTCCTTAGAGGAATTGAAACACTCGCTTCGCTGTATTCCCAGTTTACGATGAATTCGTTACCGAACCTTCCTTAGAGGAATTGAAACCATCCTTGTCGTACATATAGCTACCGTCAGTGTGTTACCGAACCTTCCTTAGAGGAATTGAAACTCTTCCATTTCTCCAATCCCGAAGGAAACTTGAAAGTTACCGAACCTTCCTTAGAGGAATTGAAACTTCATCCCTTTCATGGGGATGATGAGCAGCTGGTTACCGAACCTTCCTTAGAGGAATTGAAACTCTTGTGCGTACACACAGCCGTCAGCCCCCATCAGTTACCGAACCTTCCTTTGAGGATTACGCAGGAAGCCATAACGGCTTCTTTTTCTTGCCCTCACGCAGACACGCAAAAAAATTCCCCCTGAAGCCTTAAGCCTCAAGGGGATTGTTTTTCTCTTCCTGTTGCTACTTCTTCATGTACTTGTCGAAGAAGTCCACCATAATCTTCAGCACCGGCTCCTGCATCCAGTACGCCCCTCCGTGCGGTGCTCCGGGAACTACATACCTCTCTGCCTCGATGCCCTGCGCCCTCAGTGCCTGGAACATCTTGTCCGTCTGGCTCGGTGAAACTGATACGTCCTTGTCGCCGTGCATGAACAGCATCGGTACTGTCTTCTCGCTCACGTAGTACAGCGGGCTTGCCTTCTTCGACTCTTCAGGGAAGTCCTTTACGCCGCCGTCAGGGCCGCTGAAGCCGGGAACCCCCTTAACCCACAGAGCCTCAGTGATGCCGGGCGAGTCGTGGAGCTTGCGCTGTTCCTCAGGGTAATCGTCGCCGATGCTCATGAGCTCGGAGATCCCGAATATGTCCGCCGCGCACAGAATGTTGCTCGACTGGTCGAGAAAATCTCCCTTGTCGAACTCCCTGTTGTCGTTCAGCACGCCCATGAACGCCGAAAGGTAACCGCCCGCACTGTTGCCCAGAACTCCGACTCTCGCGGGGTCAATGTTGTACTGGTTCGCGTGTGCACGAAGCCACCTGATGGCCAGCTTGCAGTCCTCAATGGGAAGCGGGAATTTCGACAGCGGAGCATGACGGTACTCAATGCTTGCGACGACGTAGCCTGACTCCGCAAGCCTCATCCTCTGCTGAATCCAGTTGTTCTTCGGAGCCATCATGAACCCGCCGCCCGTGATGAACACGATTAACGGCAGAGGCTCTTTGCTGTCGGGCTGGAGAATGTCCATCATAAGGGTGAACATCTGGCTTCCGCGCTCTTTGCCGGAGTTGAACGGGATGTCCTCATAGAGCATTACCTGAGGTTTCTCGAGTGCTACGTCGAGAATCTTGCTCTCGAACTTTGCCGCTTCGTCAGCAAACGCAAGAGACGCAAGCAGTGCCACAACTAAGAGTGCCAGTAAAACTTTGCGCATAACTATACCTCCATTGATAAGAATGTATCACGAACAGGACAGCACAGCATCAGCAAGCGCATCAACTGTTGCCTGTTCAGCAATCACCGTGCAAGCAAAACCCTGCCTCAACGCCTCTTCTGCCGTCTGATAGCCGATACACACTGCCTTGACATCACGCATTGTGCTGACACTACAGCAAAAGCCTCTGACTGTTGAAGCCGATGTAAATATTATTGTGTCTGTGAAATCTGGAACGTGAAACAATTTTACATAATCGGTGCGGTAAATACAAACCTGTTGATTGCGGATTCCGTATTTCGTGAAAGTGTCTGCGATCTCCGGCGAGCCTTCGAGGGCACGGAACATCAGCACGCTTCCTCCGAGTTCAGCCAGTCCTCCGGCCAAGTGTCCGCCGTCATAGACTTCTGGAACGTAACTCACCTTCAGCCCGTGCTCACGCAGTGCCCCAGCAGTTGCCGGGCCGATAGCCGCAATCTTCGCACCCCCAAGCTCGCGGATGTCCCGCCTGGTCTCTGCCAGAAGCCCGAAGAGTGTATTGACCCCCGTAACGCTCGTGAAACCTGCCCAGTCGTAACCGTCTAACTCTACTCCCTCAAGAGAGCCGTGAAGAGTGTGCGTCTCGATCGTCGGAAGGTGAATCACTTCTGCCCCCAAGTCCCGGAGCGTTGAGGAGAGTTTGTCTGCTCTTCCCGCCGGGCGTGTGATGAGGATTCTCCTGCCGTTGAGGGGGAGATTTGCCCGCCAGTTGAGATTAAGTGAGGCAGTCCTGCCTACGACGATTACCGCAGGAGGAGTGATACTGTTCTCGTGGATGGTGCGCACTAGTCCGCTGAGAGCCGTCCTGACTACGTGCTGCCGTGAGGTTGTGCCGTCCTGAATTACTGCGCAGGGTGTGTCAGGAGGAAGCGTCATCAATAGACGTTCTTGCAGTGCCCCAGCGTTGCCGACCCCCATCAGAAAGATTTGCGTTGTGTCGGTGAAGTCGGGCAGGAGGTTGTCTTTATCGTGTGCGGTGAAGATGCTGACACCAGAGCAGTAGTCCCTGTGTGTTGCCGGAATGCCCGCGCAAGCCGGAACAGCCAGGGCCGAACTCACTCCCGGCACTACCTCGAAGGCCAAGCCCGCACAGATTATTGCTTCCGCCTCCTCGCCGCCCCTGCCGAAAACGTACGGGTCTCCTCCCTTGAGGCGAACGACGTTCTTCCCTTCACGTGCCCGCGCAATCATCAGAGCTTCTATCTCGCGCTGAGGGAGCGTGTGATTGCCTACGTACTTGGCCGCGTCGATTCGTTCTGCGCTTTCGGGAATCATCGCGAGTATTCCTTCTCCGACAAGATGGTCGTAAATCACAACGTCAGCCCGTCCGAGAACTTCACGGCCTCTGAGGGTGAGAAGCCCTGCGTCTCCCGGCCCTGCACCTACAAGCCATATCATGACATCACCTCTTCTGCAAGACGTTCGCCGAGACTCTCTGCGTCCCTTCGTGAGCCCGAAACCATGCCCTTGCGGAATCTTCCGCCGTCAACGTACAAGCCCTTCACCGTCAGAGTGCCGCCGTCAGCCTCTGCGTACGCGCCTAACGGTACATTACAGCCCCCGCCGATTGCCCGCGAGAAGGAACGTTCAGCAAGCGCGCAGTCCCTTGCGTCGTCGTCGTTCACGCAGTCAAGATAGCTGTAGTCCTCTCCTGCTCTGCCCTGACACGCCAATATTCCCTGTCCCGGCGCGGGCATAACCTCATCAACGCTGAACACACGGGCGATTCTTCTTGCTTCACCGAGACGTTCGAGTCCCGCAACGGACAACGCTAACCCACTGTATTCCCCTTCATCGAGCCGACGTAGCCTCGTGGTGATGTTTCCGCGCACAGGAACAATCCTGCTCTTGGGGAACAGCCTCGCAAGCTGAAGCCTCCTCCGAAGTGAGGATGAGCCGATAACGCCAGCACTGCCGACGAGCGCGTCTTTCGGGTCTCCTCTGCGGGAATAAGCGACGACCGGAAGTCCCGGGCTGATGTTCGCCGGTAAGTCCTTGAGGCTGTGGACGGCAAAATCTATCTCGTGATTCATCAGCGCACGTCCAAGCTCAAGCGTGAACATTCCCTTGATGCCCGACGGGTCAGAACTGAAAGGAGTCATGTTCTTGTCCCCTGATGTCGTGATCTTCACGAGCTCCGTCATTATGTCAGGCCAAGTGCGTCTGACGGTCTCAGCAACTATTTCGGCCTGCGCAACAGCAAGAATGCTTCCGCGCGTACCGATTCGTATTACCCTCAAAACTCTTTGTACCTCCTACAATGCTATACTAGCTTCATCACAAATTGTAACTGGAGCTGAGAATTTTACCATGCCCGAAGATTTAGACCCGACTACCGCACGGCTTGTGTCCGAACTTGCCGCCGTAATACTCCCCAGCCTCACGAAATCCCTCGCCGCCGCAGTTCCTGCCCCTGACCTGTCCGGCGTAATCGAGCGCACAAACAGAGCCTCGCAGGACATGAAGGCACAGCTCGAGAAGGTCATACGCGCGGACATTGAGGAGAACAGGGCGGGGCGGAGCATAATCATGCAGTCAATCAGCAGCGTCCTTGAGGACATTGCGGCCTTGAAGCGGACGACGGAGAAATTGCCGACGAGCCTGACAGTTCCGCAGCAGAAGAACGATGACTCCGGCGTTCGGGAAGTCATGAAGAAGCTGGATGGCATATCGTCGCAGCTTGAGGAGGTAATTCACGGCCTGAAGAGTTTTGCGGAAGCCTACGCCGGACGGATGGAACAGACAGCCTCAGAAGTTCCGCAGGCTCCTGCGTACTCGTACAATGAAGCACAGCTCGAGAAGCTCATCACCCAGTCATTGCCGGGCCTTGAAGGATTCGTGAGGGCAAACGCAAAATCGCAGAGCCAGGAGCTGGAGGACTTTTCGCGGGAGATTTCGGCGTTGCACGAGCAGAGCGGCAAAGCATTGGTGCACGAGGTCAGCGGGAATGTTTCGGCGGAGCTCAGCAGGTACGGGGCGGAGATGCTGGGGAGGCTCAACGAGGAACGTGAAGGGCAGTTCGGGCAGGTAACGAAGACGCTGAAGGTGTTGATGATGATGTCGGGAGCATCAATTGTTATGAGCCTGCTTGCTCTGGTTCTGATGCTGTTCAGGTGATGCTATAATTGGCCGATACTTATGGTGATAAATACAGCAAAAGAAGGTGTACAAGAATGCGTAAGGCGGGTATAATACGAGCCACGAACCACGAACCCGTAATTTTGCCTTAACATTCCAAGTATACGAACTGAACAGAGAGGATAAATGCCCTGCTGTCTGCCATGTGCGGACGGCGGGGTAAATTTTTGTGCTTTTACAGGAGGCAGAACATGAGAAGATTCAGGTTGATTGTGCTGGCGGTAATGTTGCTGGCGATGTGCGGGACAGCTTGGGGGAGCGTAACCATCAACGCGGCGAACTTCCCCGATGCGAACTTCAGGCAGTACGTCAAGAACTTTGACGACAACAATAACAACGTGCTTGACGACGACGAGATAAGGCAGGTAAGAAATATCATAGTGGTGAACAGCTCTATAACCAGCCTGAAGGGGATAGAGTACTTCACGGCCTTGACGCAGCTCGATTGCAGTTACAACCAGCTGACAGCCCTTGACTTGAGCAGGAACACGGCCTTGACGACGCTGAACTGCACAAGCAACCGTTTGACCTCGCTGAACGTTGGCATGTGCATAAACTTGACCACGCTGTACTGCTCGGGGAACTATCTGGCCGGTGTTGACCTGAGCAAGAACATCGTCTTGAAGTATCTGTACTGCGGCTTCAATATAGGCATGGTGAACGGCTCTTACGAGTTCAAGCTGACGGACTTCATGGAAGCATACCGCATCAGCGACATTCTCGGCACTCCCAATTACTATGACGATGTTTACATGTACTACAGCACCTATTCTGCCATCTATTACAACAAATATTCCATTAGTTCGCTTAACACCTCTTCGAGCGGATATGTCCTGCTCTTCCCCAAGACGACAAACACGCTCGACCACATCTATTACCGTCCCTCCAACTCTCACCTTACTGTATTTGTGTACCCTTCTGTTGCGTCGTCAGGCGGCGGAGGAAGTGATTCAGACAGCGGAGAGATTCCGTTAATCAGGACAGACGCACTCGACAGCGCAACAGTAGGCTCGCAGTACTCCTGCCAGCTCTCAGCTTCAGGAGCTTCACCAATGACGTGGAAGGTCAAAGGCAACCTTCCTGACGGTCTCGTAATGAGCACTGAAGGACTCATCAGCGGCATTTCCACAAAGAAGGGCAAGAAGCGATTCACTGTAACGGTCTCGAACGCAAACGGTTCAGACAAGAAAACTCTCAGCATAACCGTCTATGAACTTCCGCAGATTATCACAGACACCCTCAAGAATGCTACTGTGGGCAAGACTTATAACGCAGTAATCAAGAAAAGGGGAACATCTCCGCTAGTGCTGTCCCTTGAAGGCAGTCTGCCGGAAGGAATGAAGTTCAACCCGAAGAACGCCAAAATCACAGGCAAGCCGAAAACTATCGACGCGTGCGGAACGTACACTCTGACCTTTACCCTGCTGAACCCCGTCGGTAAAGCCACAAAAACCTTCACGCTTGACGTTGATGCAGTAACTCCTTCGTTCACGACAAAGAGCCTCAAGACCGGGACTTACGGGAAACCCTACAAAGCAGCAATCAAGACTAAGGGCTCAGGCCCGATAACGCTGACTGCTGAGAATCTGCCTGAAGGACTGTACCTGAACTCCGAGACGGGCACTATCGAGGGTACTCCGCTCGAAGTCTGCACAAAACGCACGATAACGCTGACTGCCGACAACGGATGGTCTAGTACTGTGCATAAAGACTTTCTGCTGACGATAAAAGCCGTTGCCCCGAAGATTACGACAACCGCTCTCCCCGAAGGCACTGCCGGTTCGGAGTACAGCACGGCACTCTATGCAGAAGGCACGCCCGACATAACATGGAGCGCGGTGAATCTCCCTGCTGGACTGGGCATAACTGCGGACGGGCAGATTTTGGGAGTTCCCAGAGAGAACGGGAGGTTCAGCGTGAAAATCACGGCCGCGAACTATGCCAAGAGCGTAAAGAAGACCATGAAGCTGGTTATACATGAAGCACCCACCATCACGGACACAGGAACGGCAGGAAGTACTGCGGATGTCCTCGCTGTTGTTGCTGTCCTGCCGGAAGTGTCGGCTGACGTGCCTGGAATGTACGACTTCGCTGTAACCCTGAGCGACGATGCACAGCCCGGAGAAGAGTTAGTGTATCTCGCTGGCAGCTCCGAGCCGTCGGAGGATGACACAATCGCGGAGTTCGCGGACGAGGACGGAGAAGAGATAGCGGCCGTTCCCGAGAACCGCAAGGTAACCGTCAGTGTGTGGCTTCGGAAAGGAGTAACCTACAAGCCCGCAATTGCCGTAAAACGCTGAAAGAAAAGCCCCTCCCGATGAAGGAGGGGTTATTTGTTTACCGTTTGTGAATGCCGAGCTTCGTCGCAAAAATCCTGAGCATGAACGTAATCAGCCGCAGGTTCTTCCGCCACCTCGACGGCTCCTGAAGCATCCTGTACAGCCACTCAAAGCCTATCTTCTGCACCCACAGCGGAGCACGTTCCAGCTTGCCAGAGAACACGTCGAACGCTCCGCCGACACCAACGCACAGCATCGAGCCCAAACGTTCACGGTGAAGAGCAGCCCACTTCTCCTGTCTGGGCTGTCCCATCGCGACGAGAAGAATCTTCGCGCCCGTCCGTGCAATCGCGTCGGGTATACGCGTATCTTTCACGTCGAAGTACCCATCTCTTGCCCCCGCGACAATCAGTCCCGGGAACTTGGCCGACATTGCTTCTGCGCAAGTCCTCGCCGTGTCCCCCGCAGCCCCCAAGAAGAACACGGGCCACTTCTCCGCGCTGGCTGTCCTGCAAAGCTGCTCGGCGAAATCTATTCCCGCAACACGTTCCTGAACCGGCGTACCGAGAATCTTCATGCCCAAGCACAAGCCCGAACCGTCCGCAAGAACCATCGCCGAGTCCTTAACGATTTCCGCAAATTCAGGGTCATCTATGACTGTCTCCATGCCTATGGCGTTGAGGGTTACGATGAGGTTCGCGGAATTGCTCTCGGGGTTGAGGATGAGGCCGCGCGCCTTCGACACAGCATAATTCATCGAAACGTTGTCGAACGTTATTCCCCACAAGGACGGGTGAGGGATCATCTTCTTCTTGGAGGGACGGAACAGCAGGAGCACGACAGCAAGCACCAACGCGATGCCCCAGAGTTCCCACGCCGTAGCAATGCTGGTTATCGCGCAAAGTCCTGCGACGCTCTGCACTGCTTCAGGGTGCTCGACTCCGCCGTCCAGCATGTGCCGGTAGATTCTTCCGCCTGAATATTTTTCCGGCGGGTTGTCGATGAGAATGCTCCGCACGAACGAGAAGAATATCTCCAGCGCAGGAATAGCGAACAGTCCCAGCGACAGGAACAGCACAGTACTCAGCACGATGCCCTTGCTCCGTCCGATTATCGCCGTCCCCGCAACAAGAACGCCCCACATTGAGGACATTGCGCTTCCGGCCTGACGGTACATGTTCCCGAAACGCGACCAGAAACCCGCGACCATCATTAACCCCGCCCATGCCATGAAGAAGTCTCCTGCTCTCGTTACGACACACGCAGAGAGCATCAGCACGAAAGTTACGGCCAAGACGTGCCCGACAAGTCCGGGAATCTCGTCAAGATACCTGAATATGAACGGGAAAAACGTAAACCATGCTGTACCTGCGATGAATGAGAACATCGGCGACAGGTAGATGTATTCGTTGTCGGGAAAACGTATGAAGTGCACCGCAGGCCCGAAGTACGCGCACAACGCCCCTATTACTGGATAGAGCAGCCGCCAGCGCGTGTCGTCGTAAACGTATTCGGCAAGCCCCGCGAAACATGCGAGCATTGACCCGCAGACAACTATTCTTGCCTCCGCGCTCCCGAACCACAGCGACAGTACAAGCCACGAACCAGCCAGAACTATATCCCTGAAGTAGCCGTACTGTCGGGGCGCAAGCAGTCTCTTGATGAAACGCTGAACCCCGATGCAGAACGCCGACATCAAGACACAGCCGGTTATCAGCGGCAGCTTAGCGGGCAGTGATTGCAGCAAGGCCATCCATGTAAGGCACGAGAGCAGTCGGAACGGTTATGCTCCCGTCTTCGTTCTGGTAGTTCTCGATGATCGCGATTAACGTCCTGCCGACCGCTATTCCCGAACCGTTGAGGGTGTGCGCGAAACGCGGCCGTCCTCCGTCTGCGGGGCGGTAACGCAGTCCCATTCTCCGCGCCTGGAAGTCCCCGCAGTTGGAGCATGAGCTGATCTCGCGGTACTTGTTCTGCGAGGGAAGCCAGACCTCGAGGTCGTAGGTCTTGCATGAGCCGAAGCCTATATCGCCGGAGCAGAGGTTCACGACGTGATAGGGGAGCTCTAAGATTTTCAGGACATCTTCTGCGTCGGCGGTGAGCTTCTCGAGTTCGTCGTAGCTGGTTTCCGGCGTGCAGACCTTCACCATCTCTACCTTGTCGAACTGATGCTGTCTCATCAATCCCCTGACATCCCTTCCTGCGCTTCCAGCCTCTCTCCTGAAGCACGGTGTGTAGGCCGTGTAGTACTTGGGGAGGTCTCTCTCCTCGAGGATGCTCTCGCGGTTAAGGTTCGTGAGGGGGACTTCTGCCGTCGGAATGAGCCACAGGTCATCGTTCTGCAGACGGTACAGGTCTTCCGCGAACTTCGGGAGCTGTCCTGTTCCTTCGAGGATTGCCGAACGCACCATGAAGGGGGGCTCAACCTCTAAGTACCCGTGCTTCTTCGTGTGGAGGTCAAGCATGAAGTTCACTAATGCCCTCTCCATCCTTGCGCCCATTCCCTGAAGAACCGTGAACCTGCTCTGCGCTAACATGACTCCCTTCTCGAAGTCCATGATGCCAAGTGCTTCCGCTACATCCCAGTGAGGTTTGGGCTCGAACGTGAACTTCTTGGGCTCTCCCCATGTGCGTACGACGGGGTTATCATTCTCGTCGTTGCCGATTGGAGTCGTCGGGCTTAAGGTGTTGGGCAGGGTCATAAGGTAGCCGGTGAGCTCCTCCTCAACCTGCGCAAGTTCCGCGTCAAGCTCGCTGATTTTCGCGCCCATCGCCTTGATTTCCGCCTTCAGGGCTTCAACGTCAAGTTCAGGGTTGTTCTTGGCCTGGCCTATGCGCTTGGAACCTTCGTTGCGGCGAGCTTTTAGGTCTTCGGTCTCGCCGATGATCTTGCGCCTGCGTGCGTCGAGCCCTGCAAGGATGCTTAGGTCAAAGTCGTGATGACGAGCCCTGAGCATTGCGGCATATTCGTCTGTGTTGGCTAGAATGTATTTGATGTCAAGCATTAAGTGTCCTCTCCTCTGTAGTGTTTTGGCGGCAGATGTTCCGTAAAAGGTTCGCCGTCTCTATTGCTGTAACTGCACAGCCTGCGCCTTTATTGTACGCCTGCGCGAGTGCCTGCTCGAGCGTTTCCGTAACCAGTACTCCGAAAGCTACGGGTACTCTCTGTTCGAGGCTCACGCCCGCCAGACCCCTCGCGACCTCTGCGGCCAAGATGTCGTCGCACGGAATTACCGCGCCCAACGCGATGATTGCGTCGTACTTGCCGGTCAACGCCAGCTCCTTAGCGACTAACGGAAGCTCGAAGACTCCGGGAACGCGGAAGATGTCTATTGAGCTGCCGGAGACATCATGACGCATAAGGGAATCTCTTGCGCCGTCAAGGAGCTTTGAGGCGACGGGTTCGCCGGAACGCGAGGCAATTACGGCGATGTTCAGCCCTGTGCCGGTCAGCTTGCCTTCTGTAACTCTCACGATATATCCTCCTTCTCTGAATAATTAACGTACCTGCCAATCCTAAGAATCATTGAAACCAAGAACACCGCCTTTCGCGGAGTATATTAGCACACAAAAAAAGTACCGGCCTTTGCACCGATACTTTAGGGACTTTGCAAAATGCCTCTCTAGGACATCCCCCGACGCAGACAGGAAGAAGCCCGCGCTCCATGTAGGCCTCCCGTCAAAATGCACATGCTATAATCAGCGGGCAAGGAATCCCAAAAACGAAGGCGGCAATCATGCACATATTATCAGTCGAAACAGTATCGCTTGACGACGACGCACTTGTTATCCTCGACCAGACAAAGCTCCCTAACAGCATCGAGATACTTCACCTCACGACACAGCCGGAAATCTGGCGGGCAATCCGTACCCTCCAGGTCAGAGGAGCACCGGCCATCGGAATAGCGGCGGCATTCGGCGTGTACCTTGCGGCGAGGGACATTCACGCGGAGGACTACATGTCGTTCTTCGTGCAGTTCCACGAGGCAAAGGAGTACCTGAACTCCGCGCGTCCGACGGCAGTAAATCTCTCGTGGGCACTTAACCGAATGGAGAAGGTTGTTACGGACAACGAAGGCAGGAGCATTGAAGGGATAGTTGAACTTCTGCGGAGGGAAGCCATCGCAATCAAGGCAGAGGACACGGAGATGTGCAGGAAGATCGGCGAATGGGGGCTGACACTCATTCACGACGGCGACGGAATACTGACCCACTGCAACGCCGGGCAGTTAGCGACCTCGAAATACGGGACAGCTTTAGCCCCGATACATCTCGGCCGTGAAAGAGGAATGAATTTCCGTGTGTACTGCGACGAGACGAGGCCTCTGCTTCAGGGCGCGCGGCTCTCGACGTTCGAGCTTCTGGCTGACGGCGTGGACACCACATTAATCTGCGACAACATGGCTTCGCAGGTCATGAAGAACGGCTGGATTGATGCTGTGTTTGTGGGGTGCGACAGAGTAGCGGCGAACGGGGACGCGTGCAACAAAATCGGCACGTCAGGCGTGGCAATTCTCGCGAAACATTACGGGATACCGTTCTACGTTCTCGGGCCGACATCGACAATCGACATGAGCATTTCGACGGGAGCAGACATCGTGATAGAAGAGCGTCCGGCTGAAGAGGTTACGGAGATGTGGTACAGCCGGAGGATGGCACCTGAGGGCGTGAAGGTCTACAACCCTGCGTTCGACGTAACAGACCATGCACTGATTACGGGAATCGTTACGGAGCACGGGATTGCTTGGCCGCCGTATACTGAGAGCCTGAAAGAGCTCTTCGCGAACTAGTCCGGCGCAAAAAATTCGCGCTGAGCTCGGGGTGTCCTGTCGAGATTCTTCATGTAGGCATCATAGTCTTTCGCTATGTGCCCTATGTCCCAAGCCATATATCCCATGTCGGTCAGGTCTGCGGCCATTGCAGTTGCTGTAGGTCCGAGTATCAGGCATATAAGCGTGTCCTTGCTGACGTTGCTGGAGATGTCCCGCAGTATCGAGTCGTATGCGCCGAATGCATGTTTTGACGGAGCGTCGATGATGACTTTGCTGGCGGCGTGCTCGAAGATGTCATAATCCAGTTTGGCGAGGACGCTTTTTCCTGTAACAAGGGCTATCTTCCTGCCCTCAAAGAGCTTCTTCTTCCTGCGTACAAAGTCAGCATACGCATCGTTATCCGCAAAACGGAAGAAGCCGCACAGACATGTAGCATCAAGATAAGTTGTTTCGGGATTGGCGTGCTCCATGAAGAATCTTCGCAGCTGCGTATCCATCTTGTAATGGAACGCTACTCCTTCTTCCGTGATGTTCTGAAGCCGTACGGAATGGAAATAAAGCCCGTTAATTCCCACGTACATATCATCACGCTTGTCCTGCAGAACCCGGTACATTTTCTCCGAAAGCGCTGGGTCATACTTCTGGAACCGTATATCACGACCCTGCATTATGGCAACTTCACCGTCTCCGAACCGTGCGAAGCTCTTGGGCTGTTCTTCGAGGCGGCTCAAGCTGTGGTGCATGTCCAGAATCTCGGGAACGTGCGGCATAACCAGTTCGCGCAGTTCGTCCAGCTGAAACAGGCAGTCTTCAAGTATCTCGTCTTTCAGGGTTACTTGAATGTCATTCTTGATGAGAAACTTAATGTTGTTGAGGAATCTTTCTGTGTCCCAGACGCGGAAAAGTGTACGTACCTTGCTGAGTATTCCCATCTGTCAGTCCCTGCCTTTCACGGAAGCAGACAGGACACGAGCCTGACAGGGTGATTTTAGAGCAAAAGAGTCAACGCCGAACGCCGAACGCCGAATTTTACACGACCTTTCATTGAGTGTCAATCCTTTCACTAATACTATTGCCGCAGCTTCGAACTGCTACATTGTAACATGGCGCGGGCGAAAATTTTTTGTGCCTCCTGAAATTGTTTGAGTGTATCATATACAGATTATTTTGCTCAGGAGGAAGTATCACATCTTGAATGTCTTGAAAGTTTTTGCTGTCTCATTGATGCTGCTGGCCTCTGCCTCGCCTTCTCTCTCTGCTTCCCGCCAGCCCAGAAGTTCCTACGAGATCATCATTGCCGGAGGAGGCACAGGAGGAATCTCCGCCGCAATCCAGGCCGCAAGAATGGGAGCAAACGTTCTCGTCGTCGAGCCCAGCACGTGGATCGGAGGCCAAGCAACCGCCGCAGGAGTCTCCAACATGGACGACATGAGCCGGCAGAAGAGCGGAATATACGCTGAGTTCATCAGCCGCATAAAGAGTTATTACGACTCGCGGGGCAAGTCTATGGGTACATGCTACTGGGACTCACGGAGTACAGCCTTTGAGCCCCACGTCGGGCAGGAAGCATTAGTGGGCATGATTAACGAGGCACGCAGGCACGGGACGCTGGAGTTCCTGATGCACTCGGAGATTATCAGCGTGCAGAAGGACAAGAACACTGTTACCGGCGTAACGGTCAGAACCGGCGACAACTCTACGCGGCGTTATACCTGCAAGGTTCTTATTGACGCGACGGAATACGGGGACGTTCTGCCTCTCGCAGGAGCTGAGTACAGGGCGGGAAACTCTGTCTCGAAGTTCCTCAACCATGACGCAATGATTCAGAACATCACATGGACAGTAGTGCTCCACAAGTACGCGAGCGGAGTTCCCTCGCACCTGCGGCCTTCGCGGCCTCTTCCGGGCTACGAGCTGGCGAAACGCAACTATGAGAGCTTCGTCAGTGCCGACGGCTTCAACTTCAGGAACACGTACCCCGTCGCAACACCAGTAAACTTCATGACGCACAACGCCTACAGAGGACTTCCCGACAGCTCCAACCCCTACAGCTACGACGCGGACAAAGAGAACCGCCCCTACATCACCAAGACCAGCGTGAACTGGGGCAACGATTACCCGGGAACATACGGCTGGACGGACGGACGCAGAGGACTTCCCGTAAGCTACCTTGAGGACAGGAATTTGCGGCTTCAGGTCGAGCGCGAGGCACTCATCAAGACACTGCACTTCATCTGGTACGTACAAAACGAACTCGGCGAAGAATGGTCAGTTGCTGATGACGAGTACAAGAACAGAATCCTTCCCGAAGCAGCACGCGGCCTTCCTCAGGACTGGCAGGAGATAGTCCGCCGGATACCCGTCATCCCCTACGTCAGAGAATCAAGGCGCGTAATCGGCAGGCACACTCTGACATCACACGAGCTCCTGCAGAACTCCTTGAGCTACAGGGACGGACAGACAAGCCACGAGTTCAACAACGCAATAGCAATCGGCGGATACATTCTCGATCTTCACGGAGCAAACACGGACGCAGACATGGAGTGGGATCTTGAGGAACGTGCTCAGTCTGCGATGATAAACAGGCCTCGCGGACCGTTTCAGGTGCCGATGGACATTCTTGTTCCGGCGAAGGTTGACGGGCTAATTGCGGCAGAGAAGAACTTGTCGATGACCCGCCTTGCTTCCGGAGCACTGAGGCTTCAGCCCATAACAATGATGACGGGGCAGGCCGCAGGAGCACTCGCGGCATTATGCGTGAAGGACGGAAAGCAGCCCCGCGAGGTTCACCCGATGCGCGTTCAGTGGGAGCTTCTGAAGGCTGGAGTGTCTCTGTCGCTGTGCAAGTACTCTGACGTTCCGCCGGAACACAGCATCAACAAGAGCGTACAGGTCTCCAACATGTGGGGGCTAATTCCTGCCAACGAATACCCTCATGCGCCGTCCTACAAGATCGACGACATAGACGACCCCGTCATCGCAATGGCACTCATCAAGGGAGCGGACAAAGGAGTCTTTGGCGTGAACGACATAATCACCCGCTACGACATGAACGGCATTCTTCGGCGGGCGCAGGAAGCGATGAAGATTCCGGCGAAGGGTGATGTTCTGGAGGGCAAGGGACACAACCTGCTTTCTCGCGGAGACCTCGCTAAGGCGGTGTACGACGCTTTTCCGGCACTGAGGGACATAAAGCCTGCAAGAAACGCGCACATACCCTTCAAGGTCGGCAAGCACAGGAACTCGGAGTACGTGGAAGTTCTCGGGAAGCTGGGGGTTCTGGATGTGTACGGAATAGAGAGCGAGTTCTATTACGGCCGCCCTGTAACTAAAGGCGAGGCAGCTGATGTTGTGGTGAGAGCCTGCGTAGCTGCCTCAGGAATGTAGCAGAAAATCTCCCGCTCTCAGTCTCTGGGGGCGGGAAGAACCATCACCGACACGCACATAACCGCGAACGACAGGATTATTCCGCAGGTCGAAGCGTTCAGTCTTACTCCCCACACAGTGAGTGCCGCTCCCGAAAACGTCATGTATACAGTGAGGGCGATTCCCAGCACGGCGGACAGTACAGCTCCGGCGTTCGAGGCTCTGCGCGTGAACAGCCCGAAAACCAGCGGGGCGGCCAGAGACACGCTCATGAGCGAGTAGAAGATAGTCAGCGCAGAGATTATGCTCTCGAGCCTCAGCGCAAGAACCACGCCGATAACCCCGCATACAAGCGATGTTACACGCGATGATAGAAGTAATTTGCGGTCAGAGATTTCGGGATTGATGAAGCGTCTGTAGAGGTCATTGACCAGAGAACCAGCCAGCATGTATAGCACCGTGTCCGCAGTACTGACCTCCGCCGCGAAAATTCCCGCAAGCGCAAGGCACGCCGCACCGAAGGGCATCATCTCCTTCATGGCTGTCGGAAGTGCAAGGTCATTGCGGGAGAGGTTCGGGAAGACCGCAAAGCACGCCATGCCGATTATCACTGGAATAACCGCGAACACGAGCTGAACGAGGCCGTTCATTGCCGTACCCCAGCGAATAGCCCTCTCGTCGCGAGCCGCAAAAACTTTCCCGATTAAGCCCGGCGAGATGAAGAACGACGGAACGAGCATTACGAGATACCCTACAATAGCACCTGCTCCCATCCCGAACGCGTCAAAGTATGTAGCACTGCTGACAGCTCCGCGTATTCCTTCAAGCCCGCCCGAGAACTGCCACACGTACGGCACTGCGATGACGAAACCCGCCAGAATCACAGCAACTTCAACGATGTTGACGATTGCGCTCGAGAGAAGGCCTCCCGCCGCAAAGTACAGCGTAGTTACCAGAGCACCGGCTATGACTCCCTGAGTTTTGGGCACGTCAGCAACAACCTCCAGAATCCACGCTATGCCCAATAACTGACCGGCGAAGAGTGCGAGAGTTCCGACGGACATCATCACCGAGATTAACCCTGAAAACATTTTGCTGTAACGTGCGTCGAGATAGTCGCTCAGCGTGTAGTAATTCTTTTCGCGCGCAAGCCTCCAGATTCTCGGCCCGACAAGGAACGCAAGAATCATTGAGCCTATTCCCGCGCTGCCTATCCACCACCACGCCGACAGCCCCCACTGGTACGCTAAGGCCGTTACTCCGACGGTCGAACCTGCTCCGAGATTCGCGGCGATTAACGTCGTGAAGAGAAGTCCGCTCCCGAAATTGCGTCCCGCCACGAAGAAGTCTGATGCGGATTTTGCCCTGCGGCCGATGAATGCTCCGAGCGCAACAAGAATCACTGCATAGAGAATGATGAACGATAACATGAACTTTTCCCCCTTGAATGGGTATAGAAAAACTCCCTGCCTAGATATTCTCTAAACAGGGAGTAATTTCTTCCGTCGTCTTTGAATCAATTGGCTGGGAATCAGGGATTCGAACCCCAATTGCCTGATCCAGAGTCAGGTGTGCTGCCGTTGCACCAATTCCCAGCGTGATTAGTTGTGTTAGTTCTTCGTGAACAGTGAGAAATTTTATCAGTTTCCCCGAAAAAGTCAATCACTGCTATAATCTCGCTATCACCTAGAAAGGACGATACTATGTCAGGAAAACGGATACTAGTTACAGGAGGAGCGGGCTTCATCGGCTCACACCTCTGCGAAAAGCTGCTCGAGCAAGGCAACGACGTTATATGCGTCGACAACATGTTCACCGGCCAGAAGCGGAACATCAGGCACTTGATGGGCAATGATTATTTCGAGTTCATACGGCACGACATAATCGAGAATATTTACGTTGAGTGCGACCAGATCTACAACCTCGCGTGTCCTGCGTCGCCTATTCATTACCAGTACGACCCGATAAAAACCAGCAAGGCGTGTTTCATGGGCGCGCTTAACACTCTGGGACTCGCGAAAAGATGCCACGCGCGAATCCTGCAGGCTTCTACCTCCGAAGTCTACGGAGACCCTGAAGTCCACCCCCAGCCCGAGAGCTATAGGGGATGCGTGAACACGATCGGCATACGTTCATGCTACGACGAGGGCAAAAGAATCGCGGAGACGCTGTTCTTCGACTACCACAGACAGCACCACGTAGATATTAAGGTCGTGAGAATCTTCAACACTTACGGCCCCCGTATGCGCAGTGATGACGGCCGAGTCGTAAGCAACTTCATCGTTCAGGCACTGAGGGGAGAGGACATTACGATTTACGGCGACGGAACGCAGACACGGAGCTTCTGTTTCGTGAGCGACCTCGTCGAGGGAATGATACGCATGATGAACAGCCGCGACGGTTTCACCGGGCCTGTGAACTTGGGCAATCCAGGAGAGTTCACGATGCTCGAGCTTGCGGAAATGGTGCTGAGGCTGACGGGCTCGAAGTCAAAGATTGTGTACATGCCCCTTCCTGCGGATGACCCGACACAGCGCAAGCCCGTGATTGAGCTGGCCAAGAAGGAGCTTGACTGGACACCGACAATCAAACTTGAGGACGGCCTTAAGGAAACAATAGAGTACTTCAAAAGTACGCTGGATGTATAAGCTGTTCGGAAAGAGGCTGCTGGATGTAGTGTTAAGTCTGGCGGCTCTTGTTGTCTTGGCCGTACCGATGATGATTTTTGCCGTGATGATTAAGCGTGAGGACAAAGGAAGCGCGTTTTTCACGCAGAAGAGAGTCGGGAAGGACAAGAGGCACTTCATGATGTACAAGTTCCGCTCGATGAGGAATGACACTCCACACGACGTGCCGACGCACATGCTAGCTGACCCCGAGCAGTACCTTCTGAGGTGCGGAAAATGGATGCGGAGGTACAGCATTGACGAGCTCCCGCAGATAATCAACATCCTCAAGGGCGACATGTCGATAGTCGGGCCTCGTCCTGCGCTGTGGAATCAGTATGACCTTCTCGCCGAACGCGACAAGTACGGGGCGAACGCCATACGTCCGGGCTTAACGGGCTGGGCGCAGATCAACGGTAGGGACGAGCTGGAGATTCCCGAGAAGGCACGGCTTGACGGGGAATACGTACAGCGCGAAGGTTTTGCGTTCGACGCAATGTGCGTGTGGCGTACGGTGTTCAGTGCGGCGCGTCATGAAGGAGTCGTTGAGGGTGGAACAGGCGAACTCTCAAAGAATACAGAGCCCCCCAAAGACTGAGAGGCTCTGCGCTGTTTACTGCTTGACCGACAGCACCATTGCTTCATAAGGCTTCAGCATCTTGTGTGAGCCCTTGTAGTTCCCGAGCAGCATTTCGCCATGAAACTCCAAGCCCTTCACCGTCCTGTCCTCGCCGCTGAAATTGCAGATAACGACGAGGTGTTCGCCTCTGCCTTCGCGCTCATAGGCCAGAACGTCATCACAGCCTGTCTCCAAAAACTTGATGCTTCCTTCGGCAATTACGGGGTGTTCCTGCCTCAACCTTACGAGCTCGCGGTAGTAGTTCAGGATTGAGTCGGGGTCTGACTCCTCAGCTTCGGCGTTTATGCTGGTGTAGTTCTCGGGAATGCCCAGCCACGAAGTCCCCGACGTGAAGCCCGCGTTCTGTGAAGCATCCCACTGCATCGGTGTGCGGGAGTTGTCGCGGGCACGCTGTGCAAGGACGTTGAGAGCTTCAGCCTCGCTCATTCCGCGCGCAAGAAGTATCTTGTAGTAGTTGATGGCCTCGACATCGTCGTACTGCGAAATGTCCGTGTAGTGCGCGTTGGTCATCCCGAGTTCCTCTCCCTGATAGATGTACGGCGTTCCGCGCAGGAAGTGAACGAACGTCCCCAGCATCTTTGCCGACTCCTTCCAGTACCGCCCTTCGTCGCCGAAGCGAGAGACGATTCTCGGCTGGTCGTGGTTGCACCAGAATACCGCGCTCCACCCGTCAGTTGCCGCCATGCCTTCCTGCCACTCCGCAAAGTAATTCCGCAGGAGCTTCAGGTCTGGGGGCATCAGCGAGAACTTGTCGCCGTCCCTGTAATCTACCTTGAGGTGGTGGAAGTTGAAGCACATTGACAGCTCGTGGCTTGCGGGCGATGAATACTTTATGCAGTTCTCGAGCGTCGTCGATGACATCTCGCCTACGGTAATCATGTCCTCAATGCCGGTGTCCTCTACCAGTTCCCTGATGAATTCGTGAACATGAGGACCGTCCTTGCAGAAACGCGGGCCGCTTCCGTCTCTGGGTTCTGTGAGGCTTGCGGGCTTGGAGATGAGGTTCAGCACGTCGAACCTGAAGCCCTTTACGCCTTTATCCTTCCAGAAGCGTATAACGTTCTTCAGCTCTTCGCGTACTTTGGGGTTCTCCCAGTTGAGGTCGGGCTGTTCAGGCGCGAAAAGGTGAAGATACCACTTGCCGAGCGAGGGCACGTAATCCCACGCAGGAGTCCCGAAAGCCGCCGTCCATTCAGAAGGCGGAGTGTCCTTGTCGCCGTCCCGGAAGATGTAGTAGTCCATGTACTCCTTCTCACCGGCCAATGCGCGCTTGAACCACTCGTGATGGCTCGAGGTGTGGTTAAACACCATGTCGAACATTAAGCCGATACCCAGAGCGTCAGCCTCACGGATTAACGCCTCGCAGTCAGCCATTGTCCCGAACATGGGATTAACAGCTCTGTAGTCCGCGACATCGTAACCGTTGTCGACCATCGGCGAGAGGAAGAACGGTGTAATCCAGATGTATTTCACGCCCAAGCTCGCGATGTAGTTCAGCTTCGAGCAAATGCCGTTGAGGTCTCCTATTCCGTCGCCGTTGGAGTCGCAGAATGACTTGATATATATTTGGTAGACAACACTGCTCTTATACTTATCAAGCATGATTATTCCTCCTGTGTTTTTGGGGGGCGGGTGGGCGGGTTGTTAAATGTGAAGGCCTGCCGAACATTTAACACTTCAACCGGCACCCTAACCCTTCCCAGCAAATTTACTCTGCTTTCTTGCCGTTGGCTATGACGTGGTCAGCCGCTTTGACATCAAGCCCCGCGTTGAACGTCAGGCCGTAATCCGCATCGTTCGTGATTACCATTATTGTTGTCAGGGGATGACCCGCCGCCTTTATCTTCTCGGGGTCAAACGTTATGAGCTCCTGCCCTGCCTTCACCCTGTCGCCTTCCGCAACGTGAATCGTGAACCCGTCGCCGTTCATTGCTACAGTGTCAAGCCCGATGTGCAGCAGAATCTCCAGCCCGTTCGCCATAACGAGGCCTATTGCGTGGTTGCTGCCCTCCATTGTCTGCTCAACTACAGCATCAACCGGCGCAACAAGTATATAGTCAGTCGGCTCGATGGCTATTCCGTCGCCGAGAACTTTCTCCGCAAACGTTGCATCAGGTACTTCGGTGATGGGTATCGTCTTCCCCGACAGGAACGCACGGAACTCTACAGGCCCGTTTGCCGCCTCAAGTGCCGCCGCTTCCTCGTCAGCTTCCTTGTCGATGCCCTTGCGCTTTCCCGCCGCATAAGTCAGCACGAACGGCACAACAACTGCTACCGCCATGCACAGCGTGAACGTTGCGATGTGTGCGGGCTGGATTGACAGAACGCCGGGAAGGCCGCCGACTCCGATTGCGGAGGCAGCTACTCCGTTCATTGTGCTGATTATTGCCGCACAGCACGAGCCCGCCATTCCGCAGATGAACGGGAAAACGTACTTAAGGTTCACGCCGAACATTGCGGGTTCAGTTACGCCGAGATAGCAGGAGATGCACGACGGAATGTTGAGCTCCTTAGCCTTTGCGCTCTTCCTCTGCAGAAATATCATTCCGAGAACTGCGCTTCCCTGTGCGATGTTGGAGAGTGCTATCATCGGCCAGAGCATAGTCCCGCCGAAATCAGCGATAAGCTGGAGGTCGATTGCGTTGCTCATGTGGTGAAGTCCCGTGATGACTAACGGAGCGTAGAAGAACCCGAAGACTGCTCCGAACACAACACGGTACGAGCCGCTGATGCCCGCATAGACAGCCGCAGAAATCCACGAGCCTATCTTCCAGCCGATGGGGCCAAGTATGAAGTGAGCCGCCATTATCGCGAGGAGGAGACTGCAGAACGGCACAAGAATCATTTGTACAATCTGCGGAATTACCTTCTTGAAGAACCTCTCGAGGTAAGCGAGGGTGAAGGCCGCCAGCATTGCGGGGAGAACCTGAGCCTGATAGCCTATCATGTTCACCTTGATGAAGCCGAAATTCCACTGGTTGATTGTCCCGTTCGCGAGAGCAGAAGCAACCGCGTAAGCATTCGTGAGCTGGCCTGATACGAGCGTCAAACCCAGAATGATGCCGAGCATTTCAGTGCCACCCATCTTCTTCATGATTGTCCAGCAGATTCCGACTGGGATTCCTACGTGGAACACCGCCTCGCCCAACAGCCACAGGAAGTGGTCAACTCCTGCCCAGAACTGGCTCTGAGCGACGAGAGTCTGTCCGCCGAAAATCTCCATGCTGTCGATGACGTTCCTGAAGCCCAGAATAAGACCGCCGACGACGATTGCGGGGATAAGGGGAGCGAAAATCTCGGCAATCGAGGTCATCAGCCGCTGAAGGATATTCTGGTTCTGCTTCGACATGCTCTTAACCTCAGACTTCGACACGCCGGAGACCCCCGAAACCTCTGTGAAGTCGTTGTAGAAGTCAGCAACCTCATTCCCGATTATCACCTGAAACTGTCCGGCCTGCGTGAACGTTCCCTTTACGCACTTGATGGCCTCGATGCGCTTAATGTCCGCGTTCTTGGGGTCGCCGAGAACGAAGCGCATTCGTGTGATGCAGTGCGACACTGCTACGATGTTTTCCTTGCCCCCGATTGCGGCGAGGAGTTCCTTTGCTTCTGATGCAAATTTGCCCATGAAATTCGCCTCCTGTAAAATTTGGGGTAATGTGAAGTGAGAGAATTATACAGGGAGATAGTTATTCGATGCATATATATTTCGGCTTAGGCTCAAACTTGGGCGACAGGTTACAGAACTTGCGGGACGCGCTCGCAAAACTCGGGACGCTCGGGAAACTTGAGGCTGTCAGCGGAGTGTACGAGACTTCTGCGTGGGGAGGAGTGTCCCAGCCCGACTACCTGAACGCGTGTGTGAAGATTGAAGGTGAGTTTGCGCCGCTGGAGCTTCTTCACAGGGTCAAAGCCTTCGAGGTGGAACTTGGCCGGGTGCCGTCCGTGCGGTGGGGCGAAAGGAAGATTGACATTGATATACTGCTGATTGATGATGCGGTGTACCACTCGGAGGAGCTGGACATTCCGCACATAAGAATCCCTGAGCGAATGTTCGTGCTTGTGCCTCTGGGTGATGTTGTGCCGGAAGGCTGGAGGCATCCCGTGAACGGAAAGACCATCAGCGAAATGCTTAACGCTCTGCCGCATGAAGAATCTCTTTCTGCGATAGAGTATAATCTGTAAATTCCCAATCACAACATTAAGGAGGAAAGTCTATGAGCAGATTAGTATCACGCCGCGACTTCCTGAAAGTTTCCGCCGCCGGAGCAGCAAGCGTCGCAGTGTCGGCAATGCTGGGCAGTACAGCTTCAGCACAGGAAGCCAAGAAGATCTACACGCCCGGAACTTACACCGCGAGTGCACGCGGCCTTGAAAGCAACGTGAAGGTAACGATGACGTTCGACGAGACGAGCATACTTGACGTTGTCGTTGACACCAGCGACGAGACTCCTGGTATCGGACAGCCTGCCGGAGCAGTACTCGCCGAGCAGCTCAAGAACGCGCAGGGTGCGGAGATTGACGGAGTTTCGGGCGCGACAGTAACCACCAACGCCGCCAAGAAAGCCGCCGCAGACTGTGTAGCTCAGGCAATGGGTCTCTCCGTCGAAGGAGCAGAGGAAGCCGCCGCCGGGCCAAACACTGACTGGCTGGGCAAAGAACCCGAAATCAACGACGCTGACGTTTACGCGGAAGTTACGGCTGATGTCGTGGTTGTGGGTCTCGGGCTGGCAGGAGTCTGTGCCGCTCGTGCCGCCGCAGAACTCGGGGCAAGCGTCATAGGCATAGAGTGCGGAGCTGCACCTAACTGCCGCTCGGGAGAGTTCGCGGTCATCAACAGCCCGACGCTCAACGCACGCTGGCCGGAAAGAGCACTAAATGCTGAGGAGGTCAACACTATCATAGACTCGCACCTCAACGAGTCAGGTTACCGCGCGAAACGCACAATCATGGCCAAGTGGGCGCACAACATCGGAGAAGCCTTCGACTGGTTCATGAAGGGCGACGAGCATCTGTTTATTGCCGACGAGACCAGACAGCCCATCGAGGACGAAAACGCTGATGACTTCCTCGTGCCGATCTACAGGCCTCTTCCATCCTACAAGGACAAGTACGGAGTGGAGCACGTCTACAACTGGAAGGAAGAACGTTTCCCGTGCTTCCCGACCTCCGTAGAGTTTTTGCCGAGCCAGCAGAAAACGTTTATTGCGAACTGGCAGAGGGCATTAGACACCGGCAAGGTCAAAGGATACTTCGGGCACTTCGGCAAGAAGTTAATCATGTCGGACGGCAGGTGCGTGGGAGTCTACGCTCTCGACGACATGCCGGGCTCGCCGACAAAGGGCAAGTACCTCAAGGTTACCGCGTCTAAGGGAGTGATTCTCTCGACGGGAGATTTCGGCTCAAACGATGCGGCAATGTACCACTTCGCGCCCGACATCATGAAGACCCATAAGAACAACAGGCTATTCACCTCGATCGACGTGAACGGACAGCGCACGAATCAGGGCGACGGCCTCCATCTCGGAGCATGGATCGGCGCGAAGGTCAGCGGTTTTGTGTCGCCGATGATTCACCACATGGGCGGCGGAGCGGACTTGTCGGGCGTTGGCGTGATGGGGAATGCGGGCTTCCTGAACCTTGACGTTGACGGAAGACGCTTCATGTGTGAGGATTTGCCGGGACAGCAGCTGGAGAACCAGATTGAGGCGGTACGTCTCATGAAGTCGTGGCAGATCTTCGACTCTGACTGGCCGGAACAGGTTACGCACATGCCCGCCGCACACGGAGGAGCATGCTACTACGAGCCCTACACGTCGATTGAGCAGGCACCCAAGAACAACCGTACCTACCGCAACTGGAAGAGCCCCTACCAGCTTGAAGCCGCAGTCGCTGACGGACGCTGCATCAAGGCCGATACTCTCGAGGAACTCGTGGCCAAGATGTACCCCAACGACCCGAAGGCCCAGCAGACCGCCTTAGCCTCCATCAAACGCTACAACGAGATGTGCACTCAGGGTCTAGACGAGGACTTCAACAAAGTACCATCGCGCCTCGTGCCCGTCGTAAAAGCTCCGTTCTACGCGGACATGTTCAGCACAGCACTTATGCTTACGTGCATAGGAGGCCTCGAGTCAGACGAGGACTGCCACACGTTCAGAGAGATAACCGACGATGAAGGCCGTCAGGTCTGCGGAGACATAATCAGGGGCTTGTACGTCGCCGGGAACATGCAGGGAGGACGCTTCGGGCTTCAGTACCCGATCGGCCTCAAAGGCTTGAGCCACGCAATGGCACTCTACTACGGCAAGGTTGCGGGCGAGAACGCCGTCAAGGGAATATAGTTCGGGGGAGGGAACGCGCCTGTTCAGTGTAGGATTCTCGGAACTGCTGGTGATACTGCTGATAGCTTTCGTTGTTGTCGGCCCGAAAGACCTGCCCAAAGTCGCGCGATGGCTGGCAAGGCTGGTCAGGCGTTTCCGTTCCCTCGCGAAGGAAGTACGCGCTGAGCTTCAGCTCGATGACCTTGAACGTGAACTCAGCACCACAGAAGGAAGCATCAATCAGGAACTTGGCCGGCTGAAGTCTGATCTCTCCCTCGAGGACAGCACAGCAGAAATCCGCGAGGGAATAGCTCAGCTCGACAGTTCCATAAAAAGTCAGGAGGAGTAGACGTAATCATGCATCTTGGAATCTCAGAAATATTGTTGTTGATTTTTCTTGCGCTTGTTCTGTTCGGAGGCAGCAAGCTGGGAGGAGTGGGCAAAGCCTTAGGCCGGAGCATCAAGGAGTTCCGGGACGAGCTCAAGGACAAGCCCGCCGAAGGAGAGGACGCGAAGGCATAACGTGGACGGTGAACAGGGGACGCTTCTGTCCCACCTTATGGCACTGCGCAGGGCAGTAGTCGTGTCTGTCGTGTCAGTGCTGGCTGCATTTGTGCTGGTGTACCTTCTGGCAGTGGATTACTTGATGGCATGGATCATCAATCCCATAAAGGCCAAAGGCATCGAGATAATCTACACCGCGATGTCCGAAGCCCTTATCACCAAGCTCAAGGTATCGTTTGTTGCCGCAGTAATACTCTCCAGTCCCATAATAATCTGGGAGCTGTGGAGCTTCATCAGGCCTGCCCTTTACCCGCGCGAGAAAAGAATGTTCAAGCTGATGTTCGGCATTGCACTGACGCTGTTTCTGCTGGGGGTAACGTTCTGTTACGGGGCGGTGTATATGCTGGCGGTGGACTTCTTCCTTGTTGCTGGGGACAATCTGGCTGTGCCTATGTTGTCGCTCGATAAGTACGTGGGGTTTCTGTTCGGGTTCATTCTGCCGTTCGGAGCGGCGTTCCAGCTTCCTGTGGTGCTGTACCTGACGACGAGGATGGGATGGACGAGTTACGAGAGCCTCACGTCAGCGCGTAAGTATGTGATTCTGGCGATATTTACGGTTGCGGCGATACTTACTCCGCCGGATGTCTTGTCGCAGGTTGCGCTGGGAATGCCTATGCTGGTGCTGTATGAAGTGGGGGTGCAGGTCAGCAGGTTAGTGGGGCGGTAAAGTCTGCTATAATACTCTCACTTCGAAGAGGTCTCGGGTGAGGAGAGCCTGAAGTCTTGGGTTCTCGGCACGCCTCATCCTTACGGGGAATCTTGCCGTGCAGTCAGGAGGTGCATCATATGTCCTCTAAGACGAAATCTCGGAAAAAGAGAACGGCGAGGAGTCCATTCCGTATCGATATCCTCGCCGCAACTCTTTATTGGGTAATTCGCCTCGCTATCCTTCTGTGGGATAGATTTGTAGGCTAACCAAACCGAGAAAATTCTTCTCTTTCAACGCAGGGCGGATTCCTCTTCTCCGACCCTGCATTTGATTATACCATAACGCAGAGAAGGCGGCACATTGCTGAACAGTCCTATTCGCATCCTAGTAACCGGCACACGGGGCAAATCCTCCCTCGTCCGCCTGATTCACGCAGGCCTGCTCTCTTACGGCCTCAACGCCTACGCCCGCATAACAGGAGTCCTGCCCCGCTCGCTCACACCTTCCGGCGAAAGAATCATCCGCCGCGACTCCCCCGTCAACATCCGCGAAATGCTCTGGTGGCTTCGCAGCCTTCCTTCTGACGCAGAAGCAATCGTCCTCGAGAACAGCGCAGTTTCACCCGAACTTCAGCCCGCCGCCGCGCACTGGCTCAGCCCGACACTGACCGTCATCACCAACACCCGCCCCGACCATCAGGACGCGTGGGGCTACGGAGAAGACTCCGCGTACCGCGCCATCATGAAGGGAGTTCCCTATAACGCGCCCGTTCTTCTTGGCCAAGACACCGCAGACTTCCGCACCGGCAACATAAATCTTGCGCTGGAGGCACTGAGGCTCTCAGGCGTGAACGTTGCGCGTGAAGTCCTCGAGGCTGTCCCGCCGGATGTCGCTGACTTCAGGATTCTCGGTGAAGGTGATGACTTGCTGGCCTGCGCGTTCTCCGCCAACGACACAGAGAGCACAGAGATGCTCTTCACGCTCACGGGCTGGGCGAGTCGTGAAGTTACTCTGCTCTACCACCACAGGCCCGACAGGACAGCGCGGCTCAAGGTGTTCAGGAGATGGATTGACGGCAGAAAGTGGAGGGATATAGTTATCACGGACAGCAGACAGTCTTTCAGCTTTGAGGAATGGAGGCGCGGAAGAGGCAAAGTCTTCGCCTGCGGAAACGTCGCGGGCTGGCCTCTCGACTACCTGCTATGCACACAACAATCACGTTAATCACCGGAATATTGCTTGGTCTGGTCTGGAAGCGTCGCACCGGCTGGGGTGTGGGCGGAATAATCACTCCCGGCCTACTCGCGCTGTACCCTCCCGAACGAATCGCGCTCTGCCTTGTTGCAGGGGCTGTGCTTGCTCCTGCCATTGAGGCACTCTCCCGACGGCTTGACCTCTGGGGCACTGAACGCACGGGCTGTGCAATGATTCTCGCGGTACTGCTGCGTGAGGTTCTGCCGTCTGCAGGGTTCGTCGTGCCGGGACTTGTTGCCTGCGACATAAACCGTCAGGGCATCGTTATGACCTTGTGCGGTGCTGTATCATGTACTCTCACGACAATAATGCTCACGGGGTTGATGCCATGACCAATTACACGCGCCTGATAGTCCTTACAGTTATAATCCTCATCATCTTTCTGCTTTTTCACAGCACGCTGAGCAGCAAGGAGACCCGCCTCTTCCGCAAGATACTTTCCGCACAGCAATTCCTCTGGAACTCTGTCGGCGTTGATACGGAGCATGACCCGTACCGTTCCGGGTTCATCGGTGTTGAGTTCAGCGAAATCACCACGACACTGGGCAGCCTTCCCGCAAAGCAGTGCAGTACAGACCCGCTCTGGGCAGTGCAGTTCACGCGGTGGTTCAGGGAACTTAATTTAACGCGCGGAGACAAAGTGCTCGTGTCCGCGTCGTCAAGTTTCCCCGCGATGGTGTATTCGTGTCTGGCGGCGTGCGAGGAGCTGGGGCTTGAGGTTACGTTCATGCTGTCTCTGGGTTCTTCGTCGTGGGGGGCTAACCGCGAAGGGCTGAATCTCGCGGCGATGCTGGACATCTTGCGTCGCGGAGGTTTCCTCAAGACACGTCCCGTCTTCTGCACGTTAGGCGGCACAAACGAGAACGCTGTCGGCATGGACGAAGAAACGAAGCGAATTCTTCAGGGCAGTGTCAGTGATGATGTGATGGTGAAAGGCCTCACGCTCGACGAACTTGTTGCGCTGAAGTCAGGCTATATTGCCGGCAGCAAGCTCGTTGTGAACATCGGCGGCAACGCTTCTAGCATGGGCACGGACAGCATGAGCCTGAATCTTCCGGCTGGCATCGTCTACCCCTCAGACAATCTCGACGGCGGAAACGGTCTCGCGGGAAATGCCTTGCGCGCAGGAGTCCCTGTCCTTCACGTCCTCAACCTCAAAGGTTTATCGGAGAAGTGCGGCATAGACTTCGCGGCCCGGCGTTCTGGCTTCAGGAGAGGCAGGAGCATTCTCGGCGGATTGCTGGCTGGCGGAGTGTTCGCGTTCTTCATGATTACACACAAACGCTGGGTGTACGAATAACCCGCAATGATATAATGCCCTTGTTCCCAATAAACTTACACAGGAGGCGTATACCATGTCGAGAAAGTTCATGTTGTCGCTGTTTATCGTACTTTTGGCCGCAAGTTCGGTGTTCGCTGCCGACGTTGCCCTAACATCCGTAGGCCAGAGCCCCGACGGAATGATGGTTCGCGTCGTTCTCCGCAATGTCCTCAAGATTGACCCGCTCTTCAACGCGCTGATGTCCCCCGCAGAACTGGGAGACGCTAAGGTAGTCATCGCGGTTGTCGGCGGAAGCTCGAAGGGGCTCGGAGCGGCAGGCATCAATCAGGACGACGAAGCCGCACGCGCGAAAGCACTCCTTCAGGCCGCAAAGGACACCGGCAAGAAGATTCTGGTTATGCACGTCGGAGGAGAAGGCAGGAGGGGCACGCTCTCTGACCTCTTCATCACGGAAGCAGCTCCTTACGCTGATGGAATGATTGTTGTTGACGGCGGGAATCAGGACGGCATCTTCACGAAAATTGCGGAAATCTCCGGCGCACAGGTCAAGACTGCTCCCAACGTCAAGGGCACAGGCACTCCGCTGAAAGAATTTCTCGCCGAGTGGGGAGTCATCTAGCGATGTCGTGGGACTGGTTCTGGCCTGAAGGCTTCTACACGATCGTGATGATTTTCGTGTTCGCCTTCGGAGCTTTCGCGTTCAAGCTGCCTATTGCGGTTGCTATGGCTTTTGCGGCAATCGTCGGCGCGGCTGTCGGAGGTGCGGGCTTCCCGCTTCGTCATCTAGTTGAGGGCGAGTTCGGCTACCTCAATACCATAATGGTTATCTGCACAGCAATGATCTTCATGAAGGTTGTGCAGAGGACAGGACTCCTTGATGCTCTGTCGGCGTGGGTGATAAGGAAGTTCCGTCATGCCCCCGCAGTGCTCTCCGTCGGCATAATGATAATCATCATGCTTCCCGGAATGATTACCGGCTCGTCCACCGCCGCAGTGCTCACGACAGGTGCGTTAGTGTCGCCGGTGCTGGTTACGTTAGGGCTGTCGAAGGTTCGTGCCGCAGCAGTTGTCTCGATGGGTGCGCTGCTCGGAATGATTGCCCCTCCAGTCAGCATCCCCGCGATGATAATCTGTGCCGGTGTGGACATCCCTTACGTCGGCTTCGCAGTTCCCCTCTTAATCTGCACGTTCCCGCTGGCTGTTGTGTTTGCCTTGACGATGATTTATCCGGGCATAGCAGGAGGAAACCATGACCTCGCTGCCCTTGAGAAGCATCTGTTCGAGATGGAGCGCAACTCCCTCACGCTTCGGCTGTTCCTCCCGGTGATTGTGCTTGTGGGTCTGCTTTGCGCCGAGCAGTTTTTCCCGGGAAAGGTGTCGCTGGGAATGCCGCTGATCTTCCTCATCTCCGCGCTCTCAGGACTTCTCTCGGGCACGAGCTGGAACGTCTATGACACAGTCATTGAGGCCGTCAATGATGCCCTGCCCGTAATGGGAATCCTCATGGGAGTAGGAATGTTCATCCAGATAATGACGCTGATTGGCGTTCAGGGGTTTATCGTCGTGTCGGCGTTGAGTTTGCCGTCATGGACGCTCTTTGTCGGAATCGCCGTAACAATGCCGCTCTTCGGAGCAGTTTCGTCGTTCGGGTCTGCTTCGGTCTTGGGCGTACCGTTCCTGCTTGCTCTCCTGAACTACAACTCGGTGATTGTTGCGTCCGCTCTGAGCCTGATTGCGTCGCTGGGAGACCTCATGCCTCCGACTGCACTTGCGGGCATCTTCGCGGCTCAGGTTGTCGGTGAAGAGAATTACTTTAAGGTGCTGAAGCTGTGCCTGTTGCCCGGACTGTGCTTGGCACTCTGGGGGCTGGCTGTAATCTTCATGAGCCCGACAATCGCGGGCTGGCTGTTCTGAAGGGGTGATGAATGTTGCTGACGTTGATTTACAGGGGAATACTGGTGTTCATGGCGGTGCTTATCGTTATCTGCATGTTCCGCGAAAAATCCTTCTGGAAGCAGGCAGGCGCGGCGATGGTGCTGATTCCGATGATACTGCGAATCCTTATGATTAAGTGAGGCATAGCATGACAGAGTACAAGTTCAAGGGCAATGCCCTCACAGCAATACTCCTCCTCGCCATCGCAGGAGGCATAGCGTACATCACTGCTCAGTCGTTCATGTCGATGTGGGTTGACGACAAGGTTTACCCGGCAGAAGGCTTCACTGAGCACAAACTCTCCGAGTGGGAGCCCGCCATCAAGGGCACGCCCGCAGACACGCCCGTATTCATTCAGAACGGAGAAGAGCCCGGCGGGACAGTCCTCATTCTCGGCGGAACTCATCCCAACGAACCGGCAGGCTTCATCTCCGCGATAATGTACCTTGAGCGCGCGATGGTCAGCAAGGGGAGATTAATCGTTATTCCGTTCGCGGATCACTCTGCGTTCACGCACAATTCTCCGCAGGACGCAGCCCCTCAACGCTTCCACATCGGGACGCGTACGTTCAAGTTCGGTTCACGCGCTAGCAACCCGATTCACCAGTGGCCTGAACCTGACATCTACATTCACTACCCTTCAGGGCAGAAGCTGGACGGTTCATCACGTGCCAACCTCAACAGAGGCTATCCCGGCACTCTCAACGAGGGCATAACTCAGGCAGCATCACTGGCTATCCTTGAGCTGATACAGAAGGAGCACGTTACGCTAGCGTTCGACCTTCACGAGGCCTCACCTGAATATCCCGTCGTTAATGCTATGGTTGCGCATGAACGTGCAATGGAACTTGCAGCAACCGCGACGATGGAGCTTGAGTTCAGCGGAATACCCATGAGGCTCGAACCCTCGCCGAAGAACCTTCGCGGCCTCAGCCACCGTGAATGGGGAGACGCGACTACTGACACCCTCGCTATTCTGATGGAGGCAGGCAACCCCTCGCAGGGCAGGCTTCGCGAACGCACAGATGAAGCACTCGTTCTGACAGGACGCGACAAAGCCTACGCCAGAGCCTCGAAACTTGGCCGCCTCTTCGTGCCTTACGAGGAAGATCAGCCGCTGGAATTGAGGGTAGCGCGTCATGTTACGGCAGTCATGGTCTGCATCGAACAGCTGGAGATGGTGCTTGACGAGTCTAAGGGCGTAACGATCGGGAACATTCCCGGCTACGAAGAGATTATCGCTGACGGGCTGAGCAAGTACTTAGCTCCCGAAGCGTAATATTAAGGAGGTAACGCAATGAAGAAAGTGTTGTTAGCAGTATTGATGGTGTGCATCGCGACGGCGGCATTTGCTGAAGTTCACGATGTATACGCGGAAAAAGGTATGGTGAGTTCGGCGCACGAACTTGCCTCGAAGGCAGGGGTTGAGATTCTGCAGAAGGGCGGCAACGCTGTGGACGCGGCAATAGCTACCTACCTTGCGCTTAACGTCGTCGAGTTCAACGCGTCGGGCATAGGCGGCGGCGGGTTCATGGTGATACGTTCGGCCAAGACAGGTGAAGTCGTGGAGCTGGATTACCGCGAGATGGCTCCTGCGTCGGCAACAAAGGACATGTACGCTTCCGACGAGTCCAAGAAGGCACACGAGTCCTTCGAGGGCGGAAAGTCTATTGGAGTTCCCGGCGCGGTGATGGGTATGTTCACGGCACTCAAGAAGTACGGGACGATGACCTTCGCTGAAGTCGCAGAGCCCGCAATCCGTCTCGCGGAAGAAGGCTTCGTGCTTGCGCCTATGCAGAACGGAATAATCACCGACGAATACGGCAAGCTGACCAAGTACAACAAGGAGTGTGCGTTCATCGTTGACGGACTTCCTCTCGAGGCCGGAGCAGTCCTCAAACAGCCCGAACTGGCCAAGACATTCCGGCTTCTTGCGGAGAAAGGTCCTGACGAGTTCTACGGCGGCGAAATCGGACAGGCAGTCGTTGATGCGGTCAATGCTTCGGGCGGAAAGATGACGCTTGATGACCTAAAGGCCTACAAGATGGAAGAGAGAGTGCCGGTAAAGGGCACGTACAGGGGCTACACGATCTATTCAACGCCTCCTGCATCGAGCGGCGGTACTCACATCGTCCAGCTCCTGAACATCATGGAGAACTTCAGCGTCAAGGAGCTCGGGCACAACACAGCGAAATACCTTCACGTTCTGTCAGAGGCGATGAAGCAGGCATTCGCAGACCGCCAGAAGTACATGGCAGACACAGCGTTTGCTCCTGACGTGCCGCTGGCTGGACTGACCAGCAAAGCCTACGCGAAGAGTATCGCAGAGAACCTCTCGACCGAGAAGTCAGCAAACGAGGTACAGCCCGGCAAACCTGCAGACTTCATCTCGTACAAGGGCGGAGACGTTCAGGAGAGAATCTCTACCAGCTCGTTCTCAGTCGTCGACGCAGAAGGCAACATCGTAGCTTCGACAAACACCGTAAATTACTTCTTCGGCTCAGGCGTAATCGTTCCGGGCTACGGCTTCGTCCTGAATGACGAGATGGACGACTTCGCGCAGAACCCCGACAGCGTCAACGCACCCGAACCGGGCAAACGTCCTCTGTCGAGCATGAGCCCTACAATCGTGATTGACCCGGAGGGCAGGCCGTTCATGACGGTAGGTGCTGCGGGAGCAATGAGGATAATCACCGCCGTAACGCAGATAATCATGAACGTTGTGGATTTCGGCATGACGATGGACGAAGCTATCGAGCAGCCGCGTATCTTCAACTCAGCGTCGAACGGCAAAGCCAACAAGCTGATGATTGAGCAGGGAATCTCTGAGGAAGTCATCAAGGCACTGCAGGAGATGGGGCATGAAGTAGATGTACAGCCCTTCACGGGTTACTTCGGGACTGCGCAGGGAATACTCTTTGACCACGCTAATAACCGCATGGACGGAGGAGCGGACAGCCGCAGGCTTGGTGTGCCTGTGGGGTTCTAAGCGTTAAGGTGAAAAGTTCAGCCCCCTCGAAGCTATGAGGGGGTTATTATTTTGCCGTTCTTAATTACCCACGCAATATTGAGAGACGCATCAAGCGCAACAAGATTTGCCCTGCCTCCCGCGTGAATGCTCCCGTCAAGCCCTATCGCCCGCGCGGAGTTCACCGCAGAACACCTCACCGCAACTTCAAGCGGAACGTTCATCTCGCGTACTGCCGTCCTCATGCAGTCCATGAGGTTCGTAACGCTCCCTGCAATCGTCTTCCCATCCTCGAGGGTTGCTCTGTTTCCGTGCTTGATGACGGGGAGGCCTCCGAGCTCGTAATCACCGTCGGGCATACCCGTAGCTTCCATTGAGTCGCTGATGAATATCACCCTGTCCGCGCCGAACATCCGCAGAGTGTTCCTCACAACAGCAGGGTGAACGTGAACTCCGTCGCAGATAAGCTCAACCGTAACATTCTCGTTTTCGGCCGCCGCGATGACCGGCCCGGGTGCTCTGTGGCTGATGGGGTTCATTGCGTTGTAGAGGTGCGTAACGTGCCTTGCACCCCGTGCGAACGCTTCACGTGCTGTGTCGTAATCACATGCAGTGTGAGCGACCGACACCCTCACCATCCTGCTGGCTTCCTCAATGAACGTCATAGCCCCGTCGACTTCCGGCGCGACGACCGCAATCCGTATCAGCCCGCCGGACTCTTCCTGAAGCCTCCTGAGCATCTCTGCGCTTGGCCGGGCAATATACGCCGGGTTCTGCGCACCGATTTTTGCCGGAGAGATGAACGGCCCTTCAAGGTTAATCCCCGCGAACTCCCCGAAGGACTTTGCGGCTCTCATGATACGTGAAAGCTCGTGCTCGGGGAGTGTCATTGTCGCAGGACAGAGCGTCGTGATGCCGTTGTGCGCCTCGTAGTCGGTGATTGCCTTGAAGGCTTCAGGCGTTCCTTCGCAGAAGTCATGCCCCGCGCACCCGTGAAAGTGTATATCCGTCAGGCCGGGAATGATATAGAGATTTTCAGCATCAATTGTCTCTGCCTCAGGAGGTTCTGTGTCGGCTATTATTCCGTCTTTGACGTAGAGGCTTCCCGCGCGAAACCTGCAGTTCTCACAGAAGATACTCCCGTCCTTAATCACAAAGCTCTGCATTCCGAGAACGCTCCTTCGTCGCACACAAGAATCACGTCATTATGAAGCTGCAGTATGCTTCCCGGCACGTACGGCGTAACTTCCCCGAAAAATACCTGTCTTACAGCTTCCGCCTTCTCTTCTCCCGACGCAATCACGAGAATTTTCCGTGCCCGCAGTATCGAGCGTATACCCATCGTGTAGGCATGGCTGGGTACGTCCTTTCCGGCCTCGAAGAATCTTCTGTTCGCCGCAACAGTGCTCCCTGAAAGTTCAACGCAGTGCACGTCCTTCACGAAGTATTCGCACGGCTCGTTGAAGCCTATGTGCCCGTTCCTTCCTAACCCCAACAGCTGCAAGTCCTGCCGTCCTATCCGCTCTAACAGTTCGTTGTACTTCCTGCAGGCTTCCGCGCTGTCGGTTATCTTTCCGTTGGGAAGGTGCGTGTTCTCCGGCCTTATGTTCACAAGGCTGAAGAGGTTATCCCTCATGTATGACGCGTAGCTTTCCGGGTCATCAGCACCCAGCCCCTTGTACTCGTCGAGGTTCACCGTAACAACCTCCGAGAAGTCGAGGTCTCCCTTCCTGTACCATTCCGCAAGCTGACGGTAAAGCCCGGCTGGTGTCGAGCCTGTAGCAAGGCCGAGAACGCAGTCGGGCTTCAGGATGATCTGTGCAGAAATTATGTTTGCTGCCTTCCTGCTCATCTCATCGTAGTTCTTCGTTACGTAAATCTTCATTTGCTGGCATCGATTAACTTCTTCAGCTCGTCATACACAAACTGTACTTTTGTGCCAACAACTACCTGCACGTTGTGTTCTGAAGGCCTGAACACTCCGGGTACACCGGCATTCTTCATCTTTGCTTCGTCGACGAGAAGATAATCTTCAACCTCTGTCCTGAGCCTCGTTGCGCAGTAGGTTACTTCCCTGATGTTCGCCGGGCCTCCGAGACCTTCGAGGATTACGCGCGCCATGTCCGTAAAGTTGTTGTTCTTGAGCGTAATCAGTCCTGCCTGCAGGCTCTCATCTTCCCTGCCGGGTGTCTTGAGGTCGAAGGTCTTTATCGCCCAGCTGAACACGACATAGTACACAACCGCGAACACGAGGCCTATCGGGATAATCATCCACGGATTTACGGCCATCGGAGCATTGAAGCTGAGTATCCAGTCAACCATTCCTGCGCTGAAGTTGAAGCCGCACCGTACAGGGAGATACGCGCACACGACGGCGGAAATTCCCGTGAGCAGTGCGTGAAGAAGGTACAGTCCCGGCGCGAGGAACATGAACGAGAACTCTATAGGCTCAGTGATGCCCGTAAAGAACGAGGCGATTGCTCCGGCCAAAAGAAGGCTTGCGGCACTCTTCTTGCGCTTGTCGCTGGCGGCTCTATACATCGCGAACGCTCCTGCAACGAGACCGAACATCATCACCGGGAAGAAGCCGGTCATGTACATTCCGGTTACTCCCTTGACCGCACCTTCTCCGCCCGACCAGAACAGCCCGAGATCGTTGATGCCAGCCGTGTCAAACCAGAAGACGGCATTAAGCGCGTGGTGAAGCCCGAGAGGAATCAACGCTCTGTTGAGCATGGCATAGAGACCTGCGCCTATAGGTCCGAGCCCGACGATGGAGATTCCGAAGCCGACAAGAGCACTGTAGACCACCGGCCACACAAAGTACAGCACGACCGCCGCGAGTGCCGAGAGTATCGCCGTAACTATTGCGACGCATCGCCTTCCCGCGAAGAACGCCAGCCAGTCGGGGGGCATGTAGTCTTTGCACCTGTTGTAGCAGCTTGCTCCGATGAGTCCGGCCAAGATTCCGATAAACGCATTCTGTATCTTGCCGAACGCCGCAGGAACCTGCGACACGTCAACCTGCGAGTACATTGCCACAGCACCGGGCGACAGCAGAGTCGTAATCATCAGCCACGACACGAGACCTGCAAGTGCGGGAGTGCCGTCTGTGTCATCAGCCATTCCGATAGCAACGCCGATGGCGAACAGAAGCGGAATCTGGTCGATGATTGCGCTGGCGGCCTTGATGCAGAACGCGGAATAGATGCTGTTCGCGCCCCAGCCTGTGGGGTCAATCCAGTAGCCTATTCCGTAGAGGATTCCCGCTGCGGGAAGACAAGCCACAGGGAGCATGAGAGATCTGCCGATTTTCTGGAGATACTTCATCATGATGAATAAACTTCCTTCCTGATAAGTTATGTTATGGATGTGGCAATTATATAACACTTTGTAGAGTATAATGAACTGTCCACCGAAACACTGCCGCGGGAAATGAGGATGACGGTATGTCTGATATTAAGTACTGGATCGTTGTTGTCGATGACGATGTTGCAAACCTGATGATGGCCGGAAATGTCATGAGCAAGAACGGAATGCGCGTAACTGCTCTGAAGTCCGGGAAAGCCCTGCTCGAATACATAGAGACTAAAGAAGTGCCGGATCTTTGCCTGCTCGACATCAAGATGCCGGACATGAACGGCTTTGAGACGTTGAAGGCACTGCGGGACACCGAGAAAGGCAAAGACCTTCCCGTTATTTTCCTGACCGCCGACGAATCACAAATGGCCGAAACTACAGGGCTTTCACTCGGAGCTATGGACTTCATCAAGAAACCCTTTGTGCCGGAAGTTCTTGTACTGCGGGCACGACACATTATAGACTTGGTACGGCTTCAGAGGAATCTTGCGCATGAGGTTGAACTCAAGACGGAAGAGAACCACAAGCTCTTCCTTCACGTCGTCTCTGTACTGGCGGCGGCAATTGACGCAAAGGATATTTCCGCAGGACATTCCGAACGCGTCGCGAAATGTGCGAGGGAAATAGCGAAACGTTACGGCTGCAGCGAGCGCAAACAGAATGATATATACATGATGGGACTCCTTCATGATGTCGGGAAAATCGGTGTGCCTGACTCAATACTCAAGAAGCCGGGCGACATGACCGATGATGAAACCGCAAAATTCCGTGAACATCCTGTAATCGGTGCTCATATTCTCTCGAGCATAAACGAGATGCCATCGCTGTCGCTGGGTGCAAAGTACCATCACGAGAGATACGACGGGAGCGGCTATCCCGGCGGGCTGTCGGGCGACAAGATTCCCGAACAAGCACGGATTATAGCTGTTGCTGACAGTTACGACGCAATGACCTGCAGAAAACATCTTCCGCCGGACGCAGTCAGAGAAGCCATCGAGAAAGGCAGAGGCACGCAGTTTGACCCTGTCTTTGCGGAAATAATGCTGGACATCATCGACGAAGGTATAACGTTTGCGTGAGCCTGAGATAATCAAGCGCGTCCGGGCAGTATGGCGGCTTCTCGGGGTATCAATCTATGATGATGAAGAACGCTGCAAACGAAACCTGAAGACCCTCGCATGTATTGCGGCAATTCTTGAAGTACCGTCGCTGTCCGGCGTGATATTTTACTCCTTCACTCCTATGTGGGAGTTCGCGCTCAGCTGCTCGGTCTATGCTGTTTTCCACGCAGTAATCTTTTACTTGGCCGCCGTCAGGAAGAACCGCAGGCTGGTTGCGAGCATAGGCACGATTCTTTCACTCATAGTCTGCACCAACATAGCACTGTTCGCGAGGAACGGCTTTGCGGCACACTGGACGCTTCTTTTCCCGCTCGTTGTCTGCTATCTCTGCGGAGTACGTCTGGGAATCTTAAGCTCCAGCTACATGACGCTCCTCTACATGATAATTTACTGGACTCCGCTGAGGGTTCTAATGGAAGATGTTTATCCGCCTGTATTCCTGAACCGTTTTCCCTTCCTCTATCTGGTTGTCTCGCTGAATACGGCATATATCATGATTGAGTATCATGTAAACATCCTGAGCCAGCAGCAGTACGAGAAGAGGCTTGAAGCCGCCAGAGACGAAGCGCGGGCCGCCAACCACGCAAAGAGCGAGTTTCTTGCGAGCATGTCCCACGAGATTCGGACTCCGTTGAACGCCGTACTGGGAATGAACACGATAATTCTGCGCGACTGCCAGCAGGCCAGGAAACTCCTCAGCGGAAACTGGGAAGCTCTGAAGATTCTGGAGAGCATAACGTCCAGTGCCGGAGACATTGAGAACGCCGGGAACAATCTTCTTTCGCTCATCAACCAGATTCTTGATTTCTCGAAAGTTGAAGCCGGAAAAATCGAGCTCGTAGAGACCAGATACAAATTAAGCTCTGTCCTGAATGACGTAAGCAGTATGGCAGCCATCAGGGCAAAAGCAAAAGATGTTGATTTCCGCGTTGATATTGATGAGAACATCCCTGATGTTTATTTCGGCGATGAAATGCGAATGAGGCTCATAATACTTAACCTCCTGACCAACGCCGTAAAGTACACCGACAGCGGAAGTGTAGATTTCTCGGTCAGCAGTGCGGATTCCGCGAACATCCAGCCCGGCAGTATTATCCACCTGAAGATTGTAGTGAAGGATACCGGCGTAGGCATCAGGAAGGAAGACCTCGATAAGATCTTCAGACGTTTCGAGCGTGTAAATCTCGAACACAACAGCACGATAGAGGGTACAGGTCTCGGCCTTGCTATAGTTCAGCTTCTTTGCAGCAAAATGGGAGGCGACATCAAGCTGGAGAGCGAATACGGGAAAGGTTCTGTGTTCACGCTGACGATTCCGCAGAAAGTTATCTCGTGCGAGCCTGTCGGGAATTTCCGCGAAAAGTTCGAGCAGAGCATCATCAACAGGGGGCATTACCACGAACTGTTCAAAGCTCCCGCCGCACGAATCCTGATAGTTGACGATACACATTTCAATCTTGTTGTGGCTATGGGGCTGCTGAAGAAGACGGAAATCAAGATTGATACTGCCTCGAACGGTGCGGACGCTGTTGCGCTGGCGGGAGAACGTTCCTACGACTTGATTCTGATGGATCAGCGTATGCCTGGAATCGACGGGACTGAAGCACTCCACCAGATACGGGAGTTCGACCAGAATACGCCTGTAATCTGCCTGACTGCCGACGCGATTCTCGGGGCACGGGCGCGGTATTTGTCGCACGGCTTCACGGACTACCTGACGAAGCCCATCGACAGCATTGCGCTCGAGAAAATGCTCTTGAAGTACCTGCCTAAAGAGAAAATCATTAAGGTTACGGGAGCAGACGAAGGAATCACGGAGGACGAAGCGGATGATTTTGCCGGGCTTGCGGAAGCCGGAATTAACGTTACGGCGGGGCTAAGGTATTCCCAGAACGATAAGACGCTCTACCGTGCTCTTCTGGGTGAGTATGCTGCGAGCTATGATGAGCGTGTTGATTCCGTAAAGAGATTCAGTGCGTCCAAAAACTTTGAACGCTACGGCATAGTTGTTCATGCTCTCAAGAGTTCATCAAGGATGATAGGGGCGGCGGAACTTTCCGAACTCTGTGCACAGCTTGAGAAGGCTTCTGACGGCAGCGATATTGAGACGATAGAGAAGATGACTCCGGCTATGCTGGAATTGTACGGTAAGACTGTCAGCGCGATACGTTCTTCTGATGCTGCGGGCACTGAAACCCTGCATGAATCTGACGATGAAATACTGGAATTTTTCCCTGAAACATAAATAGCTGTTACCGGCAAGATTAGTGGTGTATAATTAATTCCGTCCCGGGAAGCTGAGGACGGAGCAAAACGGGCTCGCTGAAGTTGGGGCGGAATCCCAGCCTCAGACATTAAGCCCTTCGGATAGGATTAACGTTTGAACTCACGGATTAAATCCGTTATCGCTCGTACAAGGTCGGTGATGGCCTCTACGAGCTTTATTATTGTCCTCACGTTCCCACCTCCTTTCACCTGATATAGGCTACTCGGGGTGTCCCCTTGCAAGCCTCGCCCCGCAAACTGCACACAGGGCGGCTTCCCGCAAAGTATTCTATCACAAGTCTTTAATCCGGCGGATAATTCTGATAAAGCCGATGGTGTATAATGCTGGAACAGGTGAAACAGGACTACCTGAAGCGGGGGGTTGGTTTCCCCACATCAGGAATCATCCCAACGATGAGGGATTACGCTTTGAAAATACGGATTAGATCCGTAAGGGCTCGGGTAAGGTCGCTAATGGTCTTAACGAGCTTTATTTTTTACCATCACATATCCCCTCATGCTAAAGTTACAGAATCCCCTCACCGAAAATGTCAATGTAACGAGATACAGGCCATCCATTCACAAAGGCCTGAACACGGAAACCTTTTCGCGATAAGGATAGAAGGTTTACTAACAGCACCAAAGCGCACAGCCGAACACCGCACAAACTCCACGTCCCGGGCTTCACTGAACGGGCGCGAGCGTTCAGACCGTGAAGGCATAACCGGCACGGAGCATAAAGCGGCCAAAGGCACAGTTACCCTCAGAACCCGTGAGGGCAGGACATTACCTAACGCCTCCCACACAAGGACGGCGGGAGGCACGACAGAAAACTACAAGGAGGTTTATCTATCATGTCAATGGTAATTCAGCACAACATACCGGCACTGCAGACGTACAACATCGTCAACGGTACCAGCAATGCCCTGCAGAAGTCGATAGCCAAACTGTCAAGCGGACTCCGCATCAACAGCGCGGCAGACGACGCGGCAGGCCTCGCAATCAGCGAGAAAATGCGTTCTCAGGTCGGCGGACTCGACAAGGCAGTAGCCAACACTCAGGACGGCATCAGCCTCATCCAGACAGCAGAAGGCGCGCTTCAGGAGACCCACTCAATCCTTCAGAGAATGCGCGAGCTCTCAGTCCAGGCGGCCAACGACACCCTGACACAGCAGGACAGAAGCTACATCCAAGTCGAAATCGACCAGCTCAACGACGAGATTACCCGTATCGGCGACACGACGCAGTTCAACAAGAAGAAGCTCCTGAACGGCGACGCGGCGGCTCTGTGGAGCAGTGATGACAACGAGACGAAGGCCATCATCAACGGCGGTCTCCGCAAGACAGACCAGTTCGGGCAGAAAGTCTCCGTCGAGGGCAACTACAAGATCCGCGTGAAGGCAGATCCTGGACAGGGCGAAGTCCAGAAGTCGGACATCATGAAGATTAAGCATGATGATGTCGTCATCAACAAGACCACCAACACCGATCTCGGCGTAACCGACGTATCTGTGAGCAACGTACCCGCCGGAAGCTACAAGCTCGAGCTCGCTGAATCAGCAGCACCCGGTGAAGGCGCAGAGAACGGCGGCGAAACTGGCCCGATCCTCACAGGTTCTTATGGTATCGGCGGCACGATGAACCAGACCACCAGCACTATCACCTTCGGAGATGCCAACATCGGTGCACCCGTAACGAAGATCACAGTCTCCACCACTGACGGTGTCGAAATCTGGTCAACGACCGGCTCAGACCTCTTCAAGTACAACGAGTCTACCTCCGGCACAACAGCAGCGGATCAGTCATCATTCTTCGAGGGACGCACGTCAGCAACCGCAGATGAAGGCCCGGCCTTCGTGGGAGTCAAGGATGAGATCATCGCCGCAGCATCAGCTAAGGGTATCAACCTTACCGGCTTTGGTGAAGTGGACGGAAATACCGGCTCTCTCGAGCTGACTACGATCACCAAGAACGGCACAGCCCCCGGGATCAAGATTACCTACGAGACCACAGACTCCGGCGTAGACCCCACAACTGAGACTGCCTCAGAAGACCCCGTGCCGATCGGCGCAGATCAGGTGTTCCAGCTTGAGATAGGGGACAACCTTCTGGAGAACGCGAGCATTCTGTTCGAGGTTACGAATATCGACTCTGTGAACCAGACTCTGACCCTCAAGGCCACAGCAACGAAGCTCTCGCAGGACGGCGTGAACTCAACCGCTACGCAGGACAACATTGTTCTGGCACTGGGCGGTGATGACAAGAACGAAGCACCTGAGAACCCTGTCAACCTCGACAAGCTGTTTGGCGGCACTGATGACGAGCCTTCAGTAACGATCACTTTCAGTGATGATGCCCAGCTGGATCCTTTCAGGCTTTCGACTATCTCCGAAGGCGCAAAGTTCGTGTACTTCGTTACCGCAAATGATGACGGAGCAGATCAGGATGATATTCAGGTCAACGTCTCCGGCTATCTTGACAGCTCGTGGGATGACAAGTGGGACGACAGCCCCTACAACGGCAACACTCTCGGCTACGTCCTCAACGGTGAATCGCTCGCCAACACGGATGTCCACTTCAAGAACTTCTACCTGAACGAGAAGACCGGAACAGTAACTGAGGGCGACATCACCATGTCGACCAACGAGAGGTTCAACAACAACAGCGACAGAGGCGGCGCACTGGCAGACCTTGACGGTGCTCAGACTCTCGCCAAGTTCGACGCGGCCTACATCGGCAAGGTAGCAACCGGCGACACCAAGCTCCGCGACCTCGACAAGTTCTGGAACTCTGAGGGCGTGTTCATGCTCGATGACCCGAAGACCATCACCCTCAATCAGGGCAATGGCAATAAAGCAAGCGTAACGCTCTACGCCAAC